>JAXHUT010000043.1:0-4078 GCA_034189405.1 Chloroflexota bacterium | reverse complement strand
GCTATCCGGGTGGTTAGCTCAGTTGGTTAGAGCGTCGCGTTGACATCGCGGAGGTCGTAGGTTCGAGCCCTATACCACCCACTGAATATTAAATGGCTTTGACCAGGACGAGTAATTGAAATACTAGCTTTTAGAGAGAGAAGATCAATGGCTGAAAATCTTCTTAAGCAAAATTCAATGAAAACCACCTGAGAGCATGACCCTGAAATGTCCAGGCAGAGTAAGGTGAACGGTTTGCCCCGTTATCGGCACCAAGAGATGGCCGCTGACGATGTTATCGGTCAATCTGGGTGGAACCGCGTGAGAGTGCTCTCGCCCCAGTGGGCGAGGGTTTGTTGTTTAAAGCCAGGCAAGATTTGTTACATAATAAAAAATAGACGCAAAACAAAAGATTAATTTATCCGAAGGAGGATAAGATGGCAGAAAAATATGAAGAATCAAAACTTTATCGGCTGCGTCACTCAGCAGCACACGTGATGGCGCAGGCTGTGTTGGAGAAGTTCCCTGAGGGCAAGGTCGCGATTGGCCCGCCCATTGAGGATGGTTTCTATTACGATTTCGAGCTGCCCAGGCCTTTAACCCCTGAAGACCTTGAGGAAATTGAAAACCGGATGCGCGAAATCATCAAGAGCGACAGCGAATTTGTCCGGGAAGAGGTTTCTGCTGAGCAAGCCCGGGAAATTTTTGAAGACCAACCCTACAAATTGGAATTAATTGAAGGTTTAGAGAGGGGCGATGTGGATGAGCATGGTGACCCTGTGGAGGAAAAACAAGTCATTACAATTTACAAGAGCGATGCATTTGTTGACCTTTGCCGCGGGCCACATTTAGAGAGCACGGGCAAGATCCATCCGAAGGCAATCAAGCTGATGAATGTCGCCGGCGCATATTGGCGTGGGGATGAGAATAATCCCATGCTCCAACGTATCTATGGCACAGCATGGCTCTCACCCAAAGACTTGAAAAAATATCTGTGGCGTCTTGAAGAAGCGAAGAAGCGCGACCATCGCAAGCTGGGACGGGAATTGGACCTATACAGCGTCAGCGAAAACGTCGGTTCAGGGTTGGTTTTGTGGCACCCGAACGGCGCCATGGTGCGCTTTTTGGCAGAACGTTTCTGGGAAGATCAGCACTTGAAAAACGGTTATGACTTTGTCTATACACCTCACATTGGGAAGGCTGACCTGTGGGAAAAGAGTGGACATCTCGGATTTTATGCTGAGAACATGTATGCCCCAATTGAAATCGAGGGTCAAAAATATTATCTCAAACCGATGAACTGCCCCTTTCACATCGAGATCTACAAATCGGGCATACATTCATATCGTGATTTACCCTTACGTTATGCTGAGAAGGGCACAGTGTATCGCTATGAGCGCAGCGGTGTGATGCATGGCTTGATGCGGGTGCGCGGTTTCACACAGGATGATGCCCACCACTTTTGCGCGCCAAGCCAGATGCCAGATGAAATTGATTTTGTGCTCTCATTCAGCTTGAATATGCTGCGCGCCTTTGGCTTTGATGAAATAGAAGCCTATCTGAGTACAATGCCTGAGAAAGCTGTTGGCGAGCCGGAACAATGGCAAGACGCTGAAGCTGCACTGGAACAATCCCTCAAGCGGGCAGAATTGCCCTATCAGGTGGACGAAGGTGGCGGCGCATTTTATGGACCAAAGATTGATCTGAAGGTCAAAGATGCACTTGGAAGGGAATGGCAGCTTTCAACAATCCAATTCGATTTTAATGAGCCAGAACGCTTTGATATGACCTATATTGAAGAAGATGGTCAGGCTTATCGACCCTATATGATCCATCGAGCCTTGCTTGGTAGTATCGAGCGTTTTTTTGGTGTGCTGATTGAACATTACGGCGGCGCATTCCCCGTATGGCTGTCACCCACACAGGCGGTGATCATACCGATTGCCGACCGCCATGTGGATTATGCTAGGGAGGTCGCCAGACAGCTCAAAGAAGCAGATTTACGCGTTGAAGTGGATGACCGAAGCGACCGTATGAACGCCAAAATCCGTGATGCAGAGAAACGGAAGATCCCATTTATGCTTGTGGTGGGCGATCGTGAAATGGAAAACGGACAGGTCGATATTCGCCGACGAAGCAGCGAGCGTTTAGGCGCCATGCTGGTGGAAGATTTTAAAGCACTTGCAGTAAAGGATGTTGAAGAAAAGGTTAACGGATAATCTCCAATAGAAACGATGGTTAGATTTGATCTCGCTGGCTAATACAGGAGGCTTCGCAGTGCTAACGCCAGCGAGAATTTTGGTAATAGTCACCCTCACTTTAATCCTTACCCTCGGGAAGGGAGAGGAGAAAGAGCACCTGGCTTTATTCCCTTCGAAGAAGAACGGTGTGAGGCGTGGCGAGTGCCAATTATTGACTTTTCGATTGGCAGGGTGAGGGTTGTCTGTATCTGTACATCTGAGCAGTTATTGACTTCTTTTTTTGCTTTTTATTAAATTTAATCACCCCCAATTTGTTGACGATTCCCTCAAGTGTATGGTAAGATAAGCCCCGTTCCTTTAATGGGAATAATGTTTGTGTTAATCATGATGATTTTATCAGAAGGAGAGCGTTAACTATAAGTAACAAAAATGATTTTCGGATCAACAAGCTAATCCGTGCCACAAAAATTCGACTAATCGATCAGGACGGTGAAAACGTCGGTGTTGTCAGTCTGCGAGAAGGTCTGAACCGGGCAGAAGAAGCAGGATTGGACCTGGTGGAAGTAGCCCCAAACGCGAACCCACCGGTCGCCAGGATCATGAATTTTAGTAAATTCCTTTACGAAAAGGAAAAGAAGGAACGAGAAGCACGGAAATCGCAGACCAAAATTGAGATCAAAGAGATCCGTTTGCGACCCAAAACAACTGATCACCACAAAGGATTCAAAGTCCGGGATGCACGACGGTGGTTAAAAGACGGAATGAAAGTTAGAGTGACTATAAGATTCCGGGGACGCGAAATCACTTACCCGGAAATTGCTCTGGAGGATTTGCGAGAGATCGCAGAAGAATTATCGGATGTTTCAGAAGTGGAACAAGCCCCGAAATTAGAGGGGCGAACGATGTTTATGATGCTTGCTCCGAATAAGTAACAAACACAAAATCTGTTAATACGACAGGATATCAAAGCAAAATGCCCTACGACCCTGTACGCATGCGTCGTAGGATTTTCATGAGAGGAGTTTAGGAATGTCACGTAAACAAAAAACCGGCAAGTACAAAATGAAAACCCATAAGGCAACCTCGAAACGATTCAAGATGACAGGTTCCGGTAAGATCATGCGGACAAAAATTGGCAAAGGTCACCTTCGCCGACGAACACCCGATCGCACCAAACAATTGTTTGAGCGAATGATCCCGGTCAAGACCCGATCCCTTAAAAAGACGGTGAAGCGTCTTGCGCCCTATATGGACAAGAACAAATAAATCGAATTATTAATTTTATGGTTGCGGCGGTTGGGTGTTTGCAACAGGTAGTTGAAATAGACTGCCGGCGCCCAGGGGCTCGCAAAGGAGTGTGAAATGGCACGTACAAAAAGAGGACCGCACAGTTATAAACGGCACAAAAAGATCCTGAAGCTCAATAAAGGTTACTATGGGACCAAGAGCAAATTATTCCGCAGGGCTAATGAGCAATACCTGAAAAGCCAGTGGTATGCTTATCGTGACCGTCGGAATCGTAAACGGGATTTGCGAAGGTTATGGATTTCTCGTATTAATGCTGCCGCTCGTCAGAACGGTACGACATACAGCCGATTAATCCACGGCTTGAGACAGACCAATATCAACCTGAATCGAAAGATGCTGGCTGATCTGGCTGTGCGAGAGCCTGAAGCCTTCTCAGCCATTGTTCAAAAAGCATTGGCACAGTTAGGAAATTAAAACAATAAAGAGGGTGTTGAAAATTGATAAAAAAAGGATTCCTCTGAATCAAATGTGAATCTTTGTAGGGTGCGGTGCGTTTTTCACCGCACCATTTATAGCATAGGTTTAAGTTTCTTTCTTGTCTAACCATAAGTTATTGGTCAATTGTGATAAATCGGCGGGATGAAAACCAC
>JAXHUT010000429.1:0-15382 GCA_034189405.1 Chloroflexota bacterium | reverse complement strand
AGGCGCTATTGGTGCTGCAAGAACGGTCGCATATGCTGCCCTGGATAACCAGCCCGTTTACGCTGAACCCTCTCAGCAGTTCTTATCGACAGGGATAAAAGAAGCGGGTGAGCCGCATTCCTCGTACCATGAGTTTTTGTTTAAGTTGCGCAAGGTCAAAGATCGCCTTTTCACAGAAACGGGCAAAACCTTAGCCGAAGCCCGTCACGCCTACCTGGTTGAATTTTATAACCAGTTGAGCGCTGAGGTGCGTGGGGAACGATGAACAGGCAAAGCTGCTGACTTTAAGCTACAATAGTCCATAGATATAAAATAGTTAACCTTAAAAGGCATGCAGGGATGCTGTTATCAGGAGTTCTGGCGGATGAAAACTTGTTTTGTTCATGAGTATTTAATTGATTATGGGGGCGCCGAGCAAGTTCTCAAGGGACTTCTTGAAATCTGGCCGAATTCCCCCATTTTTACCCTGATTTATGATCAGGATGGGAACTGCAAGGAGATCATTCAGTCAACAGAAGTCATTGGATCATTCCTCAATAAAATGCCCTTTGCCAAACGCAAACACCGGGCTTATCTTCCCTTGATGCCCCTGGCAATTGAACAATTAGATCTTTCGGGTTATGACGTGATCATATCAGCCAGTCATGCTATTGCCAAAGGCGTCATTACCGGCCCTGACCAATTACATATTGGGTATATCCATACCCCCATTCGTTATGCATGGGATATGCAGGAGCCATACCTGGCGCATGCCGGCCTGGATAAGGGTTTAAAAAGTTTTTTCACCCGGGCATTGCTGCATTACCTCCGGTTGTGGGATATGCGAACCGTCCCAGGCGTGGATTATTACATTGCAAATTCAAAATTTATTGCCCGACGAATAATGAAATTGTACAAGCGTGAGGCAGAAGTGATTTATCCGCCTGTGGGCATCACCCGGTTCAATGTCAGAGCTGAAAAAGAAGATTTCTATGTCACCCTATCCCGTTTGGTCTCGTATAAAAAAGTGGATTTAATCGTAAGGGCGTTTAACCAAATGCCAGACAAAAAACTAGTTGTGGTAGGTGACGGCCCTGAGCTGAAATCTCTGAAGAATATCGCTTCAAGCAATATTACCTTCCTGGGCTTTCAAAGTGAAAGCGTCGTTGAAGATATCCTGCAGCGAGCCAGGGCATTTATCTATGCGGCAGAGGAAGATTTTGGCATTGTGCCGGTTGAGGCACAAGCTTGTGGTACCCCAGTGATCGCCTATGGCAGAGGTGGTGCCCTGGAGACGGTTGTCCCAGGAAAAACAGGATTTTTCTTCTATGAACAAAGCGCTGAGGGACTGATTGAAGCGGTGAAAGCTTTTGAAGGTTCCCCAACCCTTGATGCATGGGTGATCCGGAAGAACGCGGAAAAGTTCAGTAAAGACCGGTTTAAAAGAGAAATTAAAACCTTTGTGGACGGTAAGGCGGCGCAATTTTTTGGGCGTACTAACAACCTGCATCAACCATAGATATGATGTAAAGATATTTATCCAGGAACCCTTTCTTTTTATGATTAAATGATAAAAAGGTAAAAATATTGATGGCAAAAGATCAAAACAGTAAAATTCGCACAGCCCTTTTAGAGAATCGAAGCAGTGTGGTGATCGCATTGTTGTTACTGGTCGATATTTTCACCCTAAGTTTGGCAGTTTTGTTCTCAGCTTTTATTCGAATGCTGCTTGTGCCAATCATGGGAGGTGTTGTCAATTGGCCGTTGATCTTACAGGGGCTTGGTTTTCACGTTCTATTTGCAATCATCTTGGCATGGATGAATGGGCTCTACCCAGGTTTTGGCCTCGCTGCCGTTCACGAAATGCAAAAAGTGTTGTATGTGGTCAGCCTTGCCTCCGTTTTTTTAGGTGTATTTCTG
Source organism: Chloroflexota bacterium (assembly GCA_034189405.1). GTDB lineage: Bacteria > Chloroflexota > Anaerolineae > Anaerolineales > Anaerolineaceae > Brevifilum. Next base: position 13,483 of record JAXHUT010000429.1, on the reverse strand, counting down.
TTTTTACAGCAATTGGGCATAGCTTATTCTCGATTTGTCTTTGTGTTAACATGGTTCTTATCGGCCTTGTTGATGATGTTGGGGCGGTTTGGCTTACGTAACCGCTTGTCCCGTTTTGCCTGGTGGGGCATCCCGATGGTCATCGTTGGCTCACAGGATAGTGCAGAGCCAGTTATTGAAAAGCTGATCCAAAATCGGCGACTTGGTTTCAGACCGGTTTATTATTATGACCCAGATTTTAAAAGGACACAGCCCGTGTTGGGAGTACCCCTGATTAAGTCAAAGGTAGGGCTAAATCAATTGGTCGAAGATTCAAGTATTCGACATGTGGTTTTTGCCGACCCTGTTAATGATGTTCAAAACTTTAATTTTCGATGGATGCGGGATGTGTTCCCCAATATCTTATTTGTCCTCAACACAGCACCCTTTGGTTCTTTGTGGGTTCGCACCATCGATCTGCATGGCACACTGGCTATCGAAACAAACTACCATTTGCTCAATAAGCGAGAAACGGTTATCAAGCGCATCCTTGATATGTTCCTCACCTTATTAATGTTATTGTTCACCTGGCCCTTATTTTTGATATTGGCTTTACTCGTGCGTTTTGATTCAAAGGGCCCGATTCTTTACACGCAGAAGCGTTTGGGGCAACATGGCAAAACCTTTGACAGCTTCAAATTCCGAACCATGTATGATAATGCCGATGCTAAATTGGAGGAATTGCTGGAAAATGATCCGGCAGCCAAACGTGAGTACGTGGAATACCATAAATTAGCCAATGACCCTCGTATTACACCTGTGGGAAAGTTTTTCCGTCGTTACAGCCTGGATGAACTGCCGCAATTAATCAACGTCATAAAAGGGGATATGAACCTGATTGGTCCCCGTAGTTATCTGCCGAGGGAGCTGCCAGCCATGGGGGACTATGCAAAGCTCATATTAAAAGTCAAGCCGGGGCTCACCGGGTGGTGGCAGGTGATGGGCAGGAATGCAACATCATTTAAGGAGCGATTGCGTCTGGATGAATACTACATCAGCAACTGGTCGATCTGGTTGGATATTTACATCATCATTAAAACTTTTTGGGTTTTAATCACTGGTCAGGGCTTATAAGCGGACCCTGATTTACATTGATGGATCTGTCTCATTACAAGAAATCAAAATAAAGTAAAATTCTCACAATGTTTAATTGCTTAAAGAAGTTTTCAAGATTATAAGGATGTTCAGAGTGAAATTTGATTCGTTGTGCGTCATTGGTATGGGTTATATTGGTTTGCCTACAGCGAGCATTTTTGCTAGCAGCGGCATCCATGTTACTGGCATGGACATCAACGCAGATATTATTGAGGGTTTGAAAGCAGGGGAACTTCATATTTTTGAACCGGGTTTGCGAGGTCTGGTAATGGATGCCCTTTCCAGCGGCAGGCTGGTGATTTCCACTGAAGTTTGCCCTGCTGATGCATTTATCATTGCTGTCCCGACCCCATTTTATGATGATAAGCGGACGGATCTTCGGGCAGTGATCTCTGCAGTTAAATCAATCCTGCCGCATCTCAAAAAGGGCAACTTGGTGATATTGGAATCGACGTCGCCACCTCGGACGACCGTTGATATTGTCGCGCCAATCCTTGAGGAAAGTGGTTTGAAACCCGGGCAGGATTTTATGCTGGCGTATTCTCCAGAGCGGGTCTTGCCAGGGCGGATTCTGCGAGAATTGGTGAATAACGCACGTGTGATTGGGGGCTTTGATCCGTCTTCTGCAAAGGCCGGCCGTGATTTATATCGGAAAATTGTCAAAGGCGATATTGTCCTGACAGATGCGACCACTGCAGAGATGATTAAATTGATGGAGAATACCTCTCGCGATATTAATATCGCCATCGCCAATGAGTTTTCTCGGCTGGCACAAAAGTTCAACGTGGATATTTGGGAAGCCATTGAAATTGCCAATTTACACCCTCGGGTTGAAATCCTGGGACCAGGTTTGGGGGTTGGTGGACATTGCATCAGCGTAGACCCCTGGTTCCTGGTAGAGGCAGCACCGGAGACGACAGAATTGATAAAAACGGCAAGGGAAATTAATGATGAACAACCTGAATTTATAGCGGGTTTGATCCAAAAGGCAGCGGGGAGCTTAACTGGGAAGACGGTTGCCCTTTTAGGATTAGCATATAAACCAAATGTCGATGATCTCCGTGAGAGCCCTGCCATACACCTGGCTCATAATCTGGGTGCTCGCGGTGCCATTGTAGTTGCTTATGAACCTTATAAACAGGATGCTGGATTGCCGGAGATTGATCAGGTGGGCAGTTTAGAGAAAGCATTGATTGATGCGGATATGATTGTTCTGGCAGTTGGACATGAACAGTTTAAGGACCTGGAGCCTGCGGTTATTCGTCAGAAAACAAAAGCCAGTCTTGTTTTTGATTCTGTGAATGGCTGGGATAAGGGAGCCTGGGAAAATGCCGGATTTAAATTTATGGGATTAGCAAGAAAGCATTAATTGGAATCCACGTATCAATAAATTTTTGTCTCAGATTTAAAACCGAGTTATAACCAATATTATTAGAGGAACAACCGAGAAAGGGGTGTTTTTATGTTAGGCGCAATGATTGGGGATATTGTTGGTTCTGTCTACGAGTGGAATAACATCAAGACAGAAGATTTTGAATTTTTTAAGGAGAAGTGTTTTTTTACCGATGATACCGTATTGACGGCAGCCACAGCGAAGGTTTTAATATCGGGGATCAGCTATGTGGAAGCCTACCAGGATTTCTCACGGCGTTACCCGGGGCGGGGTTACGGGGAAAACTTTAGCCGCTGGATTCAGGCTGAAAATCCTGCCCCATATAACAGCTGGGGAAATGGGTCTGCGATGCGAGTCAGTCCGGTTGGGTTTGCCTTTGATACCGCAGAGGAAGTGCTGGCAGAAGCAGAACGAAGCGCCATCGTGACTCACGATCACCCTGAGGGTATTAAGGGAGCACAAGCAACAGCATTGGCTGTTCTACTAGGGCGTCAGGGTGCATCACGAGAGGATATTCGTCGTGAGATCTCAAGCCGTTTTCGTTATGATTTGGACCGGGGATTGGATGAGATTCGTCCGGAATATCGCTTTGATGTTTCCTGCCAGGGGTCTGTACCGGAGGCGATCATTGCATTTTTGGAATCGAAGGATTATGAGGACGCCATCCGCAAGGCAATCTCCCTGGGAGGTGACAGTGATACAATCGCCTGCATTACTGGTGGGATCGCCGAAGCCTTTTATGGTGGGGTCCCTGAGGATATTGCCAAACAAGGACGAACCTTTTTACCGGAGGAGTTCCTGGATATCGTTGATGAATTTGAAGAACGGCTTGGGGAATAGATTTTTCTAAGCAACTTGTTATTACCGATAGTTTTACAATCAAGTCGAATGTGACAAGTTATTGTGTGGCACAGGCAATGCAGGGGTCAAAAGCCCGCACGACCCTACCGACAGCCTTTTCTAGTTCCAGGTTTATCCCTTTGGGGGAAACATAACGATCGCCAGCGATCATTAAAGCACGCTCGATAGCCAGCATATTATGCACCGTGGGGATGATAAACTCGGCATCCTCGATTAATCCATCCTTAACTGTGTAATGGTGCACAAGGGGGCCGCGAGGTGCTTCAACCAGACCATATCCCTCCCCGTCTTTTGGTGTATAAGGTACAGAAGTGGCTTCATACGCCAGGCTATTGGATAAGATTTCAATGGCGCGTTCGAAGGCATAGACCAGCTCAATTCCCCGGCATAAGTCAAATAATAGTATCGGATGGGCTGGTTTTCCAAAGTTTGTTGTCAGCTTGTCAAGGTAATCGTCTGCATACGGGGTCCCCATTGACACTGCCAGGTTGATTCTTGCCAGGCTGTTTGCTCGCATAACCTGGCCTTGGTAGCTGGATTGTCCAGCGTAACTGTATTCCGTCTCTTCATATTCGAGGTACTTTCGAATTAGATGTGGTGGGAAGCTGGCCCGTTCTGTCCCATTGGGGCCAAGGATCCGGATAATGTCACTGTTTAATTTGGGCCGAGTCCGACCTGTTGAAGCAATGTAGAACGCAGGTTGATCATCTCCCCATGTGCCGATGCGTTTCCGCATCGCCAGGGACATTTCCCAATATTCATCGAACAATGTACAGGCAATTGGAAGCATGGCTTTAACCTCAGAAAGCATGTTTGCCGCATCTTCCTTTTTGATCCCGCTGGTTACCCCACCGATGATCGCCTTTATAGGATGAATGAATTGTCCACCTGCTAAGGTAATTAACTTTGTACCAATTTGCCGAACTTTTAATGCCCGCTGCGCGAGGCTGATTTGCTGTTCGGGGTCAGCCTCGCGTTCATCCATGTGAAAAATACTGCTGGCACCCACACGGTCTGGCATGGTGAAGATGAATAATGAGGTTGCTTGGTTCTGAATCAATTGTCCGAGTAATAATAATTCCCTGATCTCCTTTGCTAATTCAGGGGGTTCCACTTCAAATATATCCTCAAGGGCTTTTACAGAAGCAACGTGGTGGGCTGTGGAGCAAACACCACAAATGCGCGGCACGATCACCGGCATTTGTTCTGCAGGGGTACCTTGCATGAAGTATCGAAACCCTCGCATTTCAATCGCCTGGAATTGGGCGGAGACAACTTTGCCCTCTTCAACTTCCATTTCAACCCGGGCGTGTCCTTCAATCCTGCTGAGGGGGAAACGTAAAGTAGTCATTTATAGCACCTTTTCTTTCGGTCGTGACGGCCCGCCGCTGCCCATGTAATCCGTGAACTGGAAAAGGAACAAAGAGAGCTGTGGAGAGTGCAGCGCATCATAGATTTCTTGGGGTGGAATGTCCGTCAACCTCTCAAAAACCTGTTGAACACGTTCAAACCAAACCGAGGATTCTTTCTCAATATAGGCGTTGGAAGGTCCCCGGCAGCCCACGCAGGGATGCCCAGGTCGGGTACATATAGCCCGGCATCCGCCACGTGTGGAAGAGCCAACACATAAATAACCCTGGTTGATCAGGCATATATCAGGCAAAACTTCTCCTTGCTGAAACCCCAAGAGGTGTTTAGGTCGCATGTCTTTGAGCTTTTTTCGTCCACATTCCTGGCATACAATGCTGCTTGCTTTAAATTTTTCAGGACCGGTTAAAGCTGCCATGAACAGCTCTGGTGTGGGTGGGCAGCCCGGTAAATATAAATCCACATCGACAAAGGCGTCAATTGGTCTGCTTTTCGGTAAAAGGTGCGGTAGATGATGGCGATTAGCCTGAGCCATAAACATCTCCCGCACGTCATCACGGTCACCCAAATTCGCAACACCTCCGGAAATGGCACAAGTGCCCACTGCAATGACTTTATCCACGATCTCCACGGAACGTCGCAGGTTGTAAACATCTTCGTCATTGCGGACGCCCCCGCTGACCAGAAGGATCTCCGTGTCCTCAGGAACGGTGTGGGTTGAAACGACCAGGGGCATATAAACCAGTTGATATTTCTCAACCCATTCGTTGGCGTTGATCAATGAAACTTCGCAGCCAGCACATCCGGAGAGCTGCAGGACAGCGAAGCGCGGTAGGCTTTGTTTTTTGGAGGTCATCGGGCAGTCATTTCCAGTTTCGATCAGCTTAACCACAACTATTCAGATGTGGCGTTCAATCATGATGGGTAACACGTGTTGCCTTTATTTTACTGCAATAAAGGGTGTTGAAAATCGTTCTAAAAAGTCTTCCCCTGGAGCGAAGCGGAACACCTTTAGGTGTAGGAGCGAAGCGGAACACCTTCTTTTTGTCCCTATGCCATTTCTATAACCAACCTGCCATTAACAAAATCACGGATTGGCGGTGGGTTGGCAAGCGAGCCGCATATTTTTCCATGTGATTTTGCGTTATAAAGGTCATTATGTCGATTGTTTTTTGCCCAACCCACCCTTGTACTACCCCGACCATAATTTGATAAAATAACGGTCAATGCAAGTAAGCCAGAAATGAGTATCTTGCATCGTTTTTGTAGGGTGCAGTGCGATCCTACCCTACGAGCTACCAGCTTTTTCACCTTTCAACTTTCAGCTTTGAGATTTTGGCTTTGATCTACGAACTACCAGCTACAAGCTACGAGCTATCAAGGCTGTTATTTGTTTTTCAACACTCTCTAGGATTAGGTTGATCGCTGTCATCCAATAGAGTATGTTACAATGTATCGCCGTATAAGCAAAACAACACCACAAAAGGAAACCTATTAAGCTTATGAAGCCCACATTAGCATTTATTAAACAACTGGCATTAGGCGCGGGGGATATCCTGCAAACTTTTATCAATAAAGAATTAGATATCAAACATAAAAGCCGGACAGACCTGGTTACGAATGCAGACCATGCGTCAGAAAGATTTATTATTGATGCAATAAGAGGCGCTTTCCCAAATCACACTATCAACGCAGAAGAATCGGGCGAATGGGAAGGTGAAGCTGAGCACCAATGGTATATTGACCCCTTAGACGGCACATTGAATTATGCCCATGGCGTGCCAATTTACTGTGTTTCAATGGGGTATGCTTACCAGGGGAAAATGGCGCTTGGCGTTGTTTATGATCCCACACGTGATGAAATGTTTGGTGCTGAACGCGGCAAAGGTGCCACCTTGAATGATCAGCCAATGGTAGTTTCAAAGCATACGGATATAATCAATTGTATGCTGGCGACAGGTTTTCCAAATGATATCTGGGGTTCACCTGATGACAATACCGATAATTTCATCCGATTCTCGCAATTAGCCCAAACCGTTCGCCGTTTGGGATCGGCAGCCCTGGATATAGCTTATATTGCCGCAGGCAGGCTGGATGGCTATTGGACGAATGAGGTTTTCCGGTGGGACGTGGCAGCTGGTACGCTGATGGTTGAAGAGGCAGGCGGTCTTGTGACCAGTATTCGCGGTGATGATGAATATATGAGAAAACCGGTCAGCATTGTTGCTGCTAACCCAACCATCCATTCTAAAATGCTGGACGTGCTGGCGGAAATTCGCGAGAAAAGAAATCATGATTGATTTTAATTTTTAAACTAAAAAAATGCTGGTGATTGCAAAACAACACCAGCATTTCTTGGTTAATCAAGAAGGTCAGGATTCTTTCCGGGTTGAAATGCCGAAAAGCTGATAGAGCGGACAAACGCCCACCAGGCTGGTGACCAGGAAGACTATTGCCAAAACGCCGAGGATGATCGCCCATGTGCCGCTGATAACGTTTGTAAAGTAAAGAATGGCGACCAAAACTGCCAGTGCAATCCGGATTATTTTATCGGTGGATCCCATATTCTTTTTCATAATATCGCTCCTTCTATTATTTTAGATGTGAATGTTATAAATTTTGTTAAATAGTTCTTTATTTATTTAACAATACCCTCAATATCTTAAAACTTTGATAGAATTGAGATCATCCACAATGAGGTTCTCTAATGCAGACATCCTTGCCCAATGAACCTAAAAAATATTCTCCTTTTGAGGGTTTTATCCCCTTCTTTTGGTTATCCATTGCCTGTGTGGGGGGTGTTGTCCTGGCTGATCTGTTAAGTGCCCCAGTTTGGGTGTGGATGTCGGGATTTACGATTTGCCTTGCAGCATGGGGGCTGGCTTGTTTCCTTCCAAAGGGCTTGGTTTTTTCGCATCGCTTAAGGCGCTGGACACGGGCAGATCAGCGCTTACCCGGCGTTATGCTGGCAATTATTTTCTTTGTAGGGGGATGGCGGTTGACAGTCACACAGCCTACGAAAACACCTCAAAGTGTTGCATTTTTTAACGGCAGAGAAACAGTTCAACTTATCGGATTGGTAATTCAACCCCCCGATGTCAGGGATTCTCATACAAATTTGACCCTTCAGGTTGAATCACTCCAACCGCTTGCGCGAATGCCAGAGAACTTTGACCCTGAAACAGTTTCGGGCAAGCTGATTTTACAGGTGCCATCCAATCGTGATTGGGCTTACGGTGATCGATTGCTTGTGACCGGAAAATTGACATTGCCTTATGAAAGCGATGACTTTTCTTATGCGGACTATTTAGCCAATAAAGGCATCCATTCATTGATGGCTTATGCACGCGTGGATTGGGTTGAGACTGACCAGGGTGATCCAACTCGGGCTTTTATTTATAGCCTTCGGCAAAAAAGTTATGATGTATTGCTCGATATTTTTCCGTCTCCTGAGGCGGAGCTGTTGTCCGGGATTCTATTGGGCAGAGATAAGGGTATTTCACAGGATTTGCAGCACGCCTTTCAATTGACCGGCATGACGCATATTATCGCCATCTCTGGATTTAATATCACAATTTTAGCCGGCTTATTTTCAAGCATATTCACACGACTATTTGGCCATAAGATCGGTGCGGTGGCAGCCATCCTTGGCATTTTGGGTTATGCCATAATGGTGGGGGCGGAGGCAGCTGTGGTCAGGGCCGCGATCATTGGTGCCCTGGGTGTTTTGGGGGGTATGTTTGGGAGACGACAAAATGGATTGAACAGCCTTGGTTTAGCAGCAATGGGAATGCTTTTGTTCGAACCAAACATTCTCTGGGATATTGGCTTTCAACTCTCGGTAGCCGCGACCCTGGGTTTGATCCTGTATGCACAACCCTTGGAAGAATGGTTTATCAAATATGCCTCCCGGTGGTTGTCTGAAGAACAGGCTAACAACATTGTTGGCCCGGTCAGCGAAATATTCCTGTTTACACTGGCAGCACAGCTGATGACCCTGCCAATCATTGCCTACCATTTCGGGGAAGTTTCCTGGTTGGCGCTGATTGCTAATCCACTGGTTTTGCCGGCCCAATCCCTGGTGATGCTTCTGGGTGGGCTGGCATTATTGTCGGGACTGGTCCTTCCTGGTTTTGGGAAAATTATCGGTGTGTTAGCCTTACCTTTTGTGCGTTATACCGTTCGGATGGTTACACTGGTTTCCCAGTTGCCGGGTGCTGATCTAAAACTGCCTGATTTTAATATCCTCTGGCTGTTTGTTTTTTACGCCCTTTTGTTCATCCTGACATTAGTCCCCATTGAGAAGCGAAAAAGCCTTCTTCGCAAAGCTTTTTCCACCAATATGGCGTTGTTAATATTGACAGGAAGTGTGGTATTTGCATGGAATCATGCCTTATCCAGACCCGATGGGAAATTACTCCTGACATTATTAGATCACGAAGGAACCATCCTAATTCAAACCCCTGATGGAAAGACAGTCTTGGTAGGGGGCGGTCCCAGCCCTTCCTCTCTGAATCAAAACCTGGGACAAATGCTCCCCCCTGGCGAGAAGCGGCTTGATGCTTTGGTGGTCGCCAGTCCAGCACGTGATGACATTAATGCCTTGACCGGTGCTTTAAGCGTTTATTCACCGGGAATTGTTTTGTGGGGTGCGGCACCGGATGCGAATCAAACGACAGCGACGGTTTACGGTTTGTTGAAGGATAAAGGTATCTCAATCACAAGTCTGGCAGCGGGGCAGGTTATGGATCTTGGATCGAATATAAAAATGGATGTTCTTTGGGTTGGTGAGCGGGGTGCTGTGCTATGTTTAACCTGGAATAATTTCAATGCGTACCTGCCAACGGGGAAGATTGAAAAATCAAGCATATCGCTGCCAAAGGCGCCGAATGTGGTGCTTTTGGAGGATGATTTAACAACTGAGGATATATCCCTACACAAGATGACCGGGTGGTCACCCGCGGTGATACTGATGCCCCTTGAGGAATCAGATTTACCCTTGTTGGGTGAACATGAAATTTTATCCTTGCTAGCAGACTACCCTGTTGTGACCACCCTTGACCATCGTTGGGTGCGTGTTTCAACGGATGGAAAAAATCTGTGGGTCACCGGTGAATAATGAGGATGTCAACCAAGGAAAATGGAAAATTCTTGAAAGTGACACCTTAATCTTATACAATCAATACGCAGTATAAAGATATTCATCTTGATTTCTTGTTCAAAATCACCTGAGAGGATAACCCTTATGGTCAGCAGACTCCCTCATCCCTATGTTTTTTCAAAACAAATTATCCAGGCGAATCAATTTGGTGCGCCAATTGTCGCATTGGAATCCACAGTGATCACCCATGGTTTGCCAAAGCCAGATAATTTACAACTTGCCCTGGAGATGGAATCCGTTGTGCGCGAGAACGGCGCTACGCCTGCCACAATTGCCGTTCTGAATGGGGAGATTCATATTGGTTTAACAGAGGAAAAGCTGGAGATCCTGGCAAACAGGGAAGACACACGAAAAATCAGCTTGCGGGATGTCGGCATCGCGCTTGCGGGTGGTTTAAGCGGCGGGACAACGGTTGCCAGCACATTGTTTGTCTCTGCTCTGGCGGATATTAAAGTGTTTGCGACGGGCGGCATAGGGGGTGTACATCGGGGTGCGCCCTTTGATATCTCAGCTGATTTAAAACAATTAAGTAAATCGCCGGTTGTTGTGGTGTGCAGCGGCGCAAAGGCAATTCTGGATTTACCAGCAACTCGCGAAGTGTTAGAAACCCAGGGCGTTCCGGTGATTGGCTACCAAACTGATGAATTGCCTGCTTTTTATACACGCTGCAGCGGATTGGGTGTCGATGCCAGGGTGGAGACTCCGGATGAGGCTGCAAAAATTGCGATTGAATCCTGGGAGGCTGGAATAAATTCGGCAATCCTGCTGGTTGTCCCACCCCCTGAGGAAAGCGCTTTGACGTCAGAAGAAATGGAATCAGCCATCCAGGAAGCCCTGGCGGACGCTGACAAGGCGAATATTCACGGCGCTGCAACCACACCTTTTATGTTGAATAGGGTCAGCGAATTGACGGGCGGTGAAAGTTTGCGCGCAAACCTGGCTTTGCTTAAGAGCAATGCCCGTGTCGCAGCACAAGTATCAGCTGCAATGGGTGGGGTTGATAAAATCGGGCATTTTTAGCGCTTAATCCGTGGGGGTGACTCGCGGGGTACGCGTGCGCGTGGGTGTCAGTGTGATGGTTGGCGTAAGGGTTGGCTGAAGCGTATCCGTCGATGTTGGCGCTTTTGTTCGGGAAGGCGTCAGTGATGGCGTCGCAGTTAATGTTGGTGTTAATGTAATGGTCGGCGTTGGCGGTTCGCCGGTGACAGTAAAATACCCGGATACCATCCAATCTGACCCGACAAAAATCTGAACCTCATACATACCTGGTAGCCATTGATCACTGTCGGGTTCCCAATCCGTATAACCGTATCCGCCAGTGCCCCCTTCCCAGGGTGCGCTCTCGTAATAAACAAGCTCGTCTTCTCGATACCACAAGGCACTCCACTGGACGCCGTTGGACATATTGTTATAACTGAATGTGCCATAAAGATGCCCCACCGGATTTTCGAATTCTGTGACAGGATCGATGGGTTGAAATTCCTCATCAATACGCTGTGAAAATTGAATATAACTGAACACGGAATCGGGGTTGGGAGTCACTTCACTTTCAAAACCGGCTTCCACATCAGAGGGCAAGCTTGGTGTACTGGTTATTGAGGGTGTGTCGGTAATCGTTGGTGTCAGGGTAATGGTGGGCGAGAGGGTGATGGTGGGTGTGAGGGTAATGGTTGGCGTTTGAGTAGCTGTCGGGGATGGAGAAATAAAATTATAAATAAGGGGTTCCGAATAATTTAGGATGACCCACGCCAGGGGTATTAAAATGACGGCTGCCAGCAATAATCGCCAACCCCGCATCATGCGATCGTGGCGTTTGCGGTAGAATGGGATTTGACGGCCTTTCTGGATGTTGTTTATCCCGAAGATCAGGGTCAGCAAAGCTGCAACACCTGTGATGATGGTAGCAGTCAAAACCGTTGAGCGAATGTCAATTTGAGGCATAAACTGGCTTTCCGTCGTTGATGTGGAATTATAGCCCATTTTACCGCTTACAATAAGCATAAAATGAGATAAAATGAATTAATCAAAAATTTAATATTATAGAAACCATGCCCTTAGAAAACGGTTACCTGCTAAATCAACGTTATAGAATAAAAGACGTCCTTGGGCAAGGCGGCATGGGGGCTGTTTATAGAGCCGTCGATGAAAACCTGGATGTCACAGTTGCGATCAAAGAAAATGTATTTTTCTCTGATGATTATGCACGCCAATTTCAAAGAGAAGCAAAAGTCTTAGCATCTTTACGTCACCCAAATCTTCCGCGTGTTTTTGATTATTTCATAATTGATCAGCTAGGGCAGTACCTGGTGATGGACTACATTGAGGGAGATGATCTGCGGCAATGGATGAACAAAGAAGGTGTCATTCCTGAGATTGATGTCATTCAAATTGGCATTGAAATTTGTGATGCCCTGATCTATTTACATTCGAGAACCCCACCAATAACCCATCGAGATATTAAGCCCAGCAACATTAAAATCACCCCCGAGGGAGAGGTCATCCTGGTGGATTTCGGCCTGGTGAAAATCAATTATGATCAGGAATTAACCACAACGGCTGCCCGGGCAATGACCCCGGGTTACTCCCCACCGGAACAATATGGCGATACACCTACGGACCACAGATCCGATATATTTTCCTTGGGTGCGACCCTTTATGCGGCATTGGCAGGGTACCTCCCTGAAGACAGCCTGGCAAGGACAACAGGCAAAGCGGATTTAACACCCTTGAGAACTTTTAATGCTGATGTTTCAGAAGCCCTGGAAAAGGATATTGAAAAAGCCCTGGCACTTCGGTGTCAGGACCGCTGGCAGTCAGCCACAGCCTTCAGAGAAGCCCTTTTAGACGTCAAAGAATCGATTCCAAAAGAGGAATGGCGCAGTGATCGTGTGTATCTTTATCATGAGCCAGAAATACCAACTGAGCGAGCAGGACTTTTAACGCTTAAAGATAAAAAACAAGAAAAGGAGTCCTCCCGCCCGCGCAAACGCTGGTTTAATCGTATCGATCCCGTTTGGATGTTTTTTAGCGGCTTGCTTGCCATATTTCTTCTGTTGTTAGGCGTCTCTACGATTTGGGCGGAGAATTTTAAGGCGATTTTCAGCGGTGATCCTGAACCTGCCCGCACAAGAACGCTGCTGGTGGTTGAGGATAAAACACCTGTGAAACCCTCTGCAACATTGGTTTTTGAAGAAACAAATCAGATTCCACCTTCAACTGGGACGCCGATTGAAACCGCCCCGGTTGTGGATCAAGCAACACCAACAAAAACGCCAATGGGTGGGGGTGTTGGCATGATAGCCTATGTTTCTGAGCGCACTGGGTCACCCCAACTATGGCTTTCGAACATTACAACTGGTGCAACCCAACAACTTACCCATCTTGATGAGGGCGCCTGTCAGCCGGATTGGTCACCTAGCGGTGATCGGATTGTATTTACTTCTCCTTGTGCAGGCAAACGTTCGCGTCATGCTGGTTCCAGCTTATTTATTCTTGATATTGAAGAAAATAAGATCATGCAGCTGACCAAATCTTTAGAAGGCGATTTTGATCCAGCCTGGTCTCCT
>JAXHUT010000428.1:0-4441 GCA_034189405.1 Chloroflexota bacterium | reverse complement strand
AAAGCGGTACGCGAGCTGGGTTCAGACCGTCGTGAGACAGGTCGGTCTCTATCCACTGTGGGCGTAAGGGATTTGAGGAGAGCTGCTCCTAGTACGAGAGGACCGGAGTGGACAGACCTCTGGTGTGCCAGTTGTCGTTCCAACGGCATCGCTGGGTAGCTACGTCTGGCAGAGATAACCGCTGAAAGCATCTAAGTGGGAAGCTCGCTCCAAGATTAGATCCCTTTTCCAGTAAATGGAGTAAGATCGCAGGTAGACCACCTGCTTGATAGGCAGTATGTGTAAGCGTAGCAATACGTTGAGCTAAACTGTACTAATGATCGAGGGCTTCACCACGTGATGTGGAGAACTCGCTGCTTTTTCGACGCCTCAATTTGATGTCATTATTATTCAAAGGTATTTTAACATTGTGAAAATGTCCTTTGGTGATTTGAGCGGTGAGGATACACCCGGTAACATCCCGAACCCGGCCGTTAAGCTCGCCAGCGCTGATGGTACTTGGGGGGCGACCCCCTGGGAGAGTAAGTCATTGCCAAAGGACTTTTTATTTTTAAGGAGGGTTACGTTTTTTAGGTGCCGTTTTTTTCAATTTTCCCTGCAATTAAACAAATTTTCAAGTATAATATTAACTAGAGCGTCTGTTTGTTTGAAACGCGCACATCTAACCTGGAACGAGACAGGTGAAGTTATCATTGTTTTTGATAAATTATGTCCGTTCATAAAATTTCCCTTTTGAAGGGAGGTGAGGGTCTTGGCACGTGTGGTTTTGCGACCGAATGAATCACAAGAACAACTGCTTCGACGTTTTAGAAAGTCGGTTGTCAAGGACGGTACATTAAGTACCCTACGTCGTAAGCGCTGGTTCATCTCTAAGAGTGAATTAAGGCGCATTGAAAAGAAGAAGGCCATCCGACGTAATCTAAGACGGGATTAAGTCGGAAAGCAGCGAGATAAGAAAGTAATCAGGAGGTTTTATGGCAAAAGATGACGATAAAATTACCGTAGAAGGCACAGTGATAGAAGCCTTGCCCGGTACGCAGTTTAAGGTCGAGTTAGAAAACGGATCGGAGATTTTAGCATATCTCTCCGGTAAAATGCGACGTCATTATATCCGTATTTTATTGGGAGATCGTGTGAGATTAGAGATTTCACCATATGACCTTACCCGCGGTCGTATTGTCTATCGTTATCGCCGTCAATCGGCTCATCCAAGATCGTCCTGATTTACCCTTGTTTGAATGTTTAATGAATAATAAATCCTGCTTCGGCAGGATTTATTTTATTCCTTTACTTACATGAGGTAAAATCTTTTTATGATTGCAACTTTGTCATCTATTAATATTAGCAAAAGTCATATTCGTAAACTGGATCTTTCTCGGGACTTGGATCAGGTTGCTGACCTGATTGAACTGTGTTTTCCAATACACCTGGATTACGACGGACAAACTTATATTCGAGAAATGCGCAAAGCTGCCCAGGAAATGCGGTTTTTTGGATGGCTTTCGAGCTTTGCTGATCTGACCAGTAACAAGGCTCCCGGTTTTGTTTGGGAGGAAGAAGGTCGCATCCTTGGCAATCTCAGCATGATCCCGTTCAAAGACCATGACAGCAAGATTGTTTTGATCGCAAATGTGGCGGTTGATCCGAAATATCGACGCCTCGGGATTGCCCGTGCGCTGACCGATCATGCTCTAGAAGTTTTAAGGCGTATGAATGTTGCACAGGTTTGGCTGCAAGTTCGTGATGATAACCCCGCTGCTTGCCAGCTTTACCGGTCGACGGGCTTTGTTGATCACGCTGTCAGAACGACCTGGCGTATACATCCTAATAAAATCAAGCCTTTTGACCACAATAGTGGACAGGAAATCAGCGTGAGGCGCAGGAAGAAAGAAGACTGGGGAGATCAGAATCGTTGGCTATCAATGGCTTACCCAACAACCATCCGTTGGAATCTCCCGGTTGACTTCAATCGTTTTGAAACTGGCGTTCTGCAAAGCGTATCCAATTTCCTGGATGGGGTTCATTTGAAGCATTGGAGTGTGGCTCTTAAAGGTGAATTTCTTGGAAGTATAACCTGGCAGAAAACCCGCAATTATGCGAACAACTTGTGGTTGGCTTTTCCCGAAGATCGGGATTTGATGGTTTTGGCGAATGCCTTGCACAAGGTGATCACGCGATTGCCCGGGAGACACCCAATTTCAATTGATTATCCAAAGGCACGGTTTGAGGCGCAGTTTCAGGCGTTAGGATTTGAACATTTTCGCTCACTTATTTGGATGAAGCAGAACTTATAACGAAAAAAGGCTGTAAAAAAGGTCAGCCTCTTTTCTAATTAATTGTCATATATCTTTGTAAAATTAGGCTATTTTAAGTTCTGGAATATCAATTTTTAGGGCAGGTGGTTGATATTCCAAACAGAATGATAAACCCGGTAGATATGAAGAATATAATATACTCCTTAGGGCGTATATTCAACCAAATTTTTTCAATCTGACGCTCAACAATAGGTGCTTTTATTTGAGAGAACCTCAAACATATCCAAATTCTCATTAATGTAAAATCCTGCGTCTTGTATTTTTTGCATATTTACAGAAGATGGGTTTAGAGTTCTTCGTCCAGTACCAGGTCAACCAAATCGAGGAATTCTTGCCATTCCTCTTTAAAGAAGTGCAGGGTTACGTTATTTAACTCAAGGTGAAAGGTGGTTTCACCGTCCGGTTCCTCTGCTTTCCACGCCAGGTAGGTATCTGTTTCAGCAATTGTTGTCGTTCTGGGTTCGAATGAGTCGTCCATTTTTATACTCCTTATGGATAATGGTTTTATTTTCGAGTTTATTTATATCACATTAAGTTCATTAAGTCTCTTGGAAAAACGCCTAAAAAAAGCGTACCCCACACAGGGCTGAGCTCCTCTGCAATGAGGGCTTTTTTTAGTGAAGTCTTCTTTGATATTATCAGTATTAAATCGTTTAATTTTGTGTTAGATCGACTGCTGATATTTTATTTCTTGTCAGAAGCATCTGGCTTTTTTCTCTTGGCTTTAATATCGCTGTACCAATTTTTGAATTTCTCAGACATTTTAACAAACCACGCTTTGATTTGCTGCCATTTTAAGTCAATAAACTGAATCCATTTTGGTGGTTCCTGGGCTTCGCGTACGTCAAGGTCTTCCCATGGGGGCTGATCGGTTAATTTCTTGATAATGTAGTGCAAAAATAATTTGAGACTTGCCATGATTGGTGCTGCAATGATGATGCCGATAATACCAATTATTTGTACACCAATCAATGCGCCCATCAGGACCAAAGCCGGGTGTACACGCAAATTATCAGCCATTACCTTGGTCTTGAGAATATTGTCAATAATTGTGTTAATGACAATCCCCACACCCAGGACAATCAACATATAAATGCCAGAGGGCAGATTAAACGGGGTGTTTGTCTGCAATAATGCCACCAAACCGAGTGAGATCCAGGTTGCCCCCGCACCAACATAGGGTATCAGTTGACCAAAGGCAGCGATGACCGCCAAGCCGAAAAAGAATTGGAGACCCAGGATACCAAATGCAACAAAATAAATTAAAAGTGATATAAATACGACGAGAAATTCTCCGCGAATAAAACCCTTCCAAACACGGCTCAGTTCTTTGCCCATTCGATCAATATCTTCTTCATAGCCCTCGATTTTAATGTTTATAAGCGGGCCCGGGATGCCCTCCGACTCCGCTAAAAGAAAATATGAAATAAGCATGATCAATCCCATCCATGACAAGATATTGGCAGCCCCAGCAGCAACGGATCCAACAATAGAGCCAAGACTGCCAAGAACCGGCTGGATTGCAGAAACCACTTGATTTGCAATTAGCTGCCAATCAAACCTCAATGGAGAAATTGTGAAGGGTCCTATTTGAATGGTTTGTGTGGTGATTTCTTCAACCAAAGCCGGCAATCGTTCGATGTTGTTTTCGATAAAGCGGATCAGGTTCTGGATTTGTTCAACAAGGGCTAATCCACCCCAGGTGAGAAGCCCTAACAGGATCAGCAGCAGTAACAGGTAAACAATGGTAACTGTGAGCCGCCAGGAAAGCTTGATTTTGTTGCGCAGAAAACTTACTACAGGATGTAGGAAATAGGAAAGGATCAGAGCGGCCATTAATGGACCTAAAAAATTTTGAAATTGGACGAGCAACCAAATGGATATCGCTGCTAACGTCAGACCGACAACCAATTTGGTAGGCCAATTCCATTTTGGCGAGCTTGTTGCCCCTTCAGTATCTTTAAGATTTTTATGATCAGGTAACAATGATCTACCTCGTGTTTCGGTTCTTAATTGGAAGTCCTATCTTCATTATTTTATTATACAACATTCTATTTATGATGCTATAAAAAAGAGCTTTAAAAAGAGATTCTTGGGGTGGGTTGGGTAAAAAACAATCGTTGGTG
>JAXHUT010000427.1:0-5315 GCA_034189405.1 Chloroflexota bacterium | reverse complement strand
ATACGATTACCTGGTCTTGAAACGTGCTGGGCTGACCGTTTCACCCCTTTCATTTGACACCATGATTGCTGAATGGTTGATCAACCCTGCTTCACACAACCTTGGATTGAAAAACCTGGCTTGGGTGCGCCTGGGCTATGAGATGACCCATATTGAGGCATTGATTGGTAAAGGGCGCGATCAAAAGACAATGGATCAGGTGTCCATTGTTGACGCTGCCAGCTATGCAGCAGCAGATGCTGCAATTTGCTTGCGCTTGATCCCTGAGCTGAGAAAAGATTTAAAACAACAAGAAGCGGAACACCTTTTCAAGACCATGGAGATGCCGCTTATCCCGGTTTTAGCTGCTATGGAGGAAGCGGGCATCAAACTGGACCAGGCTTTTTTTACGAAGTTCTCGCGTGAGTTAGAAACGAGCCTGGGCGAAATTGCGGACAAGATCAAGGAGGCGGTCGGTTACGAGTTCAACTTAAATTCAACGCAGCAGCTGTCGAAGGCTTTATTTGAGGCGCTGGACTTAACACCCCCCGACAGGGCGCGCAAGACATCTTCAGGTTATTATTCCACAGCGGCTTCAGTTCTAGAGGCGATGGTCGGGCAGCACCCGGTGATTGATTGGGTGCTTGAATATCGAGAGCTTGAAAAACTACGCTCAACATATGTCGATTCCCTGCCCCAGCAAATCAATCCGCAAACAGGTCGGGTTCACACTTCCTTCAATCAAACGGGGACGGTTACAGGTCGCATTGCTTCCTCTAACCCGAATTTGCAGAACATCCCCACCCGGACGGAGATTGGGCGGCGCGTGCGTCACGGGTTTATTGCCAGTGAGGGATGGCAGCTGCTGGCAGTGGATTATTCTCAAATTGAATTGCGGGTTGTGGCGCATATGTCACAGGATAAAGCCATGCTGGCTGCATTTAATGCGGGACAGGATATTCATGCGACAACAGCTGCAGCGGTTCATAACATTGACCTGGACCAGGTCACCCCGGAGATGCGGCGTCACGCCAAAGCGATCAATTTTGGTCTTATTTACGGGATGAGTGCTTATGGTTTGACCAATGCGACGGATTTAACCCTTGCGGAGGCTGAGAATTTTATATCAACTTATTTTGAGAAGTTCCCCGGTGTAAAGAATTTCCTGGATGGCATCCGAGAAACTGCAGCTGAACAAGGCTATGTGGAAACCCTGTTAGGACGGCGGCGGTACTTCCCC
The DNA here is from genome assembly GCA_034189405.1 of Chloroflexota bacterium. Lineage (GTDB taxonomy): Bacteria > Chloroflexota > Anaerolineae > Anaerolineales > Anaerolineaceae > Brevifilum. Next base: position 4,096 of record JAXHUT010000427.1, on the reverse strand, counting down.
AACCTTAAGCGCGGTGCGAGTTATGCAGTCCGGCAGCGCGAAGAACGTGAAGCAATCAACGCTCCCATTCAAGGTACGGCTGCGGATATTATCAAGCTTGCCATGCTTGAACTACCGGGTGAGATTGATCGGGGGGGATTAAAAGCACGCACGCTGCTGCAAGTCCACGACGAATTGATCTTTGAGGTGCCTGAAGAAGAGCTGCAAGCAACCTTTGAGCTGGTGACTCGTGTTATGGAGGATGCCTATCACCTGGATATTCCCCTCAGCACCGAAGCTAAATCTGGCACCAGCTGGGGTGATATGGAAAAAATTTAAAGGATTGAATGTCTTGAGCTGCGCTTTGTTTACACCGGTACGGCCACGCGCCCATAGAGGCGTTCACGTATTTGCAGAACCTGTCGGCGTAATTGTTCATCCGTTTCCATCAAGTTGTTGACCTTGTCACAGGCATAAATAACCGTTGTGTGGTCACGTCCACCAATAATTTCACCGATTTTCGGTAAAGAAACGCCGCCTTCCTCTCGCATCAAATACATGGCGATCTGGCGCGGAAGTGTGACCTCTCGTGTGCGTTCCCGTCCTAGGATGCGATCATTGGAAACGCCAAAGGTTTTTGAAACCTCAGCCAGCACATCGTCCGGTTGTAGATCCATCCCTTGCGGGAGGAAGTCCGTCAGGGCATTATGCGCGAGTTCCAATGTGAGGGGGACGCCGGTCAGATCGGCATAGGCTAGTACGCGGTTGAGCGCACCTTCGAGTTCACGGATATTGGACTGTACCTGCCGGGCGATCATTTCAAGAATATCAGCCGGAACCTGGCGTCCTGCCCGCTCGGCTTTTGCCCTCAGAATGGCTAAACGAGTTTCTACATCAGGCGGCTGGATATCAGCCGTCAATCCCCATTCAAAGCGTGATCGCAAACGCTCTTCCAGTGTCACAAGAGCTTTGGGAGATCTGTCGGATGAGATTACAAGCTGTTTGTTTTGTCCGTGCAAGGTATTAAAGGTGTGAAAGAACTCTTCCTGTGTGGATTCTTTGCCGGCAATGAACTGGATATCATCGATGAGGAGGACGTCAACCTGGCGGTATTTCTCACGGAAAGCTGGCGTGGAATGGGTGCGGATCGCATTGATCAAGTCGTTGGTGAATTCTTCGGATGAAACGTACAGCACACTTAAATTCGCAGGTGGGCAGGCATTGCCAATGGCATGTAAAAGGTGGGTTTTACCCAGGCCAACACCGCCATAAAGAAATAAGGGGTTATAAGCGCGCGCTGGGCTTTCAGCAACCGCCATACAGGCTGCATGCGCCAGGCGATTGTCTGCGCCAACCACAAAATTATCAAAACGATAGCGACCATTGATGGTTGGGTTGTCATTGGTGACGGGTACGGGCTGTGATATTGTCTTTTCCTGACTGCGTTCAGGACTTGATGTGTTCGTAGAATGAACTTTAATTTCGGTCGTCACGGGTTTTCCGATCATGCCTGTCAGTAATCTTGAAAGTTTCGCGCTTAAGCGGTCATCAAGCCAATCACGGGCATATGCATTTTTGACACCCACTGTAAAAAGTCCGGATTCCTGATCATAATTAAGAAACTGCGCGCTGCTGACCCAGGTGTCAAAGGAGGCCTTTGACATTTCAAGCTGTAGTTGACCTATGGTGGCTTGCCAGGCATGTTCTGCTTTCATTCATCTTCCTTTCTTTCATGTGCTGTGGTGAGCCAGCAATGACAATCGCTCTGATGTTAAAATAACCACGGCTTATGATCTGTAAGCCGGTTATGATATTAATGTATTGCGTTTCCAATGATGGATTTGTCTTGCCCAATTGTTTGGAAAGTAATTAGATTTTAACGGCAATCAAAAAATCATACAAGCGGATTCAGTCTTTTTTGGCTAAAAAAACCTGGGTTTTTAAGACAAGCCAATCTTAAAAAATATGATTATTTTAACAAGTATTAAATAAGCCAATTAGATAAATGTTGAGTACTGCTTTAAGGGATAGAGTCCCCCTTCTACCCCCATATATAGGGGGCGTATTTTAAAATACGCCAATTATTGGCGTATTTAGGGGAGTGGATAATATTTGATTTTGTGTGAAAATGCTCAAATGTTCGAAGTTATGATTCACAATTTGGAATCAGTCATTTTTATCCTGAAGCATCATATTTGCTGCTCGACGGCCGATCTCTACCGCAAAATTTGTTCCCCTATCCCAGGGATAAACCTGGCTCATGCTGGCAAAATAAAGCCCGGGAATGGGCGTCCGGATGGCGGGGATATGCTCGCCGTGGTTAACCAAAGGCACAGGTTGTGCATATTTTGTTCTGAACAACCAGGTCTTTTTTACCCAATCAGGTGAAAAATCAGGGTTGAATTTTTCGAGATGGGGTAAAAATCGTTTTTCTAATTCTTCCTTTGTCAGGTCAAAATAAGCATGATCTTTGGGGAGATAATCGCCGATATAGAGGATATGATCGCCGTCAAAATATTCGGGTTTGACGAAGTTGGTGTGTTCCACCAGGGATAGGAAAGGGAAGCCGGCTGATTTGGGGATGTTATACCAGTAATAGCCTTCCTGCGACAATTGATGTTTAAGAGACACCACCATGACAACAGCACCCATGCTGTGTAGGGACAGCAATCCATCCAAGTAGGATTGCGGCAGCCCGGGCGCTAGCTGTGCCAATAAACCGGGGGAGGTGGTTACAAGAGCCTGGGAGAAATTGTAGGTTTGCCCATCCCCCGTTGTGATTGAGACCCTGCTTTCGTCAGCCGCTTTGATTTCTGTTACAGGACTATTAAGCAAAATCGTGACACCCATTTGTTTAAGACGAGCTGCAAATTTATCTGCAAAAACCTGGAACCCACCCTCAAAGGTTCCCAAACGGGTCGTCCGAGTGTGCAGTCGTGCCCAAAACCAGGCCATGTTAACAACCTTAGCGAATTTTTCCCCAAATTTACCGATCATCATCGGCTCCCACATGGATTCATAAACCTTGTCCCCTGCCCATTTTCGCATCCACGCATCAACGGTTGTCTTTTCGAGGGCTTGCCAGTTGTTTGTCATGCGCAGGTACAAGCCAATCAACCCAAACCGAATTTTACTGACCCCCCAACCTAGCCCCGGGTACATCAAGGCTGCTGGGATAGAATCAAAGGGATAGAATTTGCCCCGGTAATACATGACCGTGATGGGTTTCGGGAAAATGACCTTATCCGACCAGCCTAATTCGTCGATCAGACCCAGCATATGTTCATCAGAATGAAACCAGTGATGATAAAAGCGTTCGACTGTCCATTCCCAGTGAGGTTCTTTGAATCCGACTATCAAGCCGCCAACGCGATCTGACCCCTCAAATATGACGACTTTTTTACCTCGCTTCGCCAGGTCATACGCGGCTGACATGCCGCCAACCCCAGCGCCAATAATGGCAATCTTTTGATTTTCATTGTTCATGGTTATCCTCTTCAATCGTCTTTGGTGGAAGGTCTTTTGCCTGGCTTTCCATTTCATCGGCATCCATGGTCCATTTTAATCCTTCACGGAAAAAGTAAATTGTTCCTAACAGGGTAATGGGGACCCATAAAGCGATCCGTAGGACAAGGGTATACCCTAGTGCAGGTTCCGATGCAATGCCGAAGGCTTCTAGTATGGCGCGACCAGCAGCATCGAAGGTCCCTAGCCCACCTGGCGCTGCTGGAATCAACAAAACCAGGTTGACCACCCCGTTCAACAACATCAGTTGACCAAAATTTAGATTCAATCCCATGGCTTGATTGACGCTCCAATACAACCCTGTTTCAAGAATCCAAATCAAAATGGACGTTAGAAAAATCATCAATGCATCTGCTGGTGAACGCAGGCTCATCAGCCCTTCGAGAAACCGATCGGCAATATTGATCAGGGGAGCACGCCAGCGCTCAGGGATAATTCTATTGATCAAGCTGTGGATCAGCTTGCTGGCAGGTTCAGGGAACATTGCAACCAGGATGAAAACCGCTAACCCAACCAGGAAGATAGCTACAGCCCAAGCTGCCAGGTTCCCCAATTCCACAAAGGTGCTTGCCTTGGGAAGGTTGATCAGTTG
>JAXHUT010000426.1:0-3843 GCA_034189405.1 Chloroflexota bacterium | reverse complement strand
AGAGATCGTCTATGAACCGGGTTTTCAAGGACTGCTCTCCGCCCTGGATGAGAAGGTATCCCTGACCAGAAACGGAAAACCGCTGGATGTGGATGAACAACTGAGCTTGCGCAGTCTGGATGAAGTAACCTTGGATCTAACGCCCATCGTGAACCAGTTGGCAGCTCAAACGGAAAACATTCAAAATGTGGGTTTACGTGTTGAAACAAGACTGTCTCTGGAAGGTTTAGATCAGATGAAAGCGATCTTGAAGGACAAACTAAAGATCACAAGCGAGTGAGCCATGGCTATTGCATTTGAGATCAAAGGTCCGTTAGCCCTTTACCGCAAGCCCTACACCACGACGTCCACGGTTTCTTTTCCGATTCCCACCCCGACAGCTGTCGCGGGCTTAATTGCTGCTATTCTTGGGATAGGCAACGACAGCGATCAGACCAGCGCATCAGCGGATTACTGGCGCCAAATGGCTGGCACCCGTATCGCCATCCAACGCCTCAATCGCACAGCCTGGTTTACAGCCGCTGTTAATTTTTGGAATACTAAAAACCCGCAAAAAAATATCCATAATCAGATCTCACACCAATTCGTCCGAGACCCCCATTACCGGATTTTTGTGTCCGAGGGACTGGCTTACCGATTGGGAGATCAATTAGACGGAGGACGATATCATTTCACGCCAAACCTGGGTGTAGCTTATGCCCTGGCGGAACCATCCTACTTGGGTGAATTCAAACCTCTTCCACCCCCACCTGTGGAATCCGTTGAAATTCGCAGCGCCATGCCCCTCTTTTCGGATGCTGAGCATCGGATTGATTACTTCAAGACGCATGGTTTAATGAAGGATACCTTTCCCTTCCGATTGGACGTAACCCGTCAGGTGGTTGAGACCATCACCCTGCTGTATCCCGCATCGCCAGATCGGGGTATCATCTTATCCCCCTGGCCAGATCTGGATTATTTTATCTACCAAGGAGAGGCTATTGTCTGGCTCCCCAGTTGGTGAGATCACTCGCTTCGTTCAAAGCATCGACTCTTCTCTCAAGAGCCACCCCGATAAAGCGTTGGTGACCCATTTACAGGGCGTTTGGCTGCTCAGCCGCGCCTTGATAAAACACTTCCAGCTGCCAGTGGATGAGACTTTGTTGAAGGTGACCACCCTCACCCATGATATTGGCAAAACAGCCCCAGAATTTCAACGTTACCTTTTGGATCCTACCATTCATAAGGGGCCACACCATGCCGCGCCTTCTGCATGGTGGACCCTGGCGTTGGCCAATGAAATCAGCCTTCCCCTTGAGGAAGCCTTCTGGGGCGCGGAAGCCGTCCGGCGTCACCATACCCGGTTGGAAGATTTTAAACCAGATTGTCTGGACTATTGGAATTCGGATGCTGCGGTGCACGCCCGACCTCAACACTGGACACAAGCTCAAGCTTTGCTGTCTGGATTCAAAACCAACTTTGCATCAACAGCCCTGCCACAACTCGGCGATCTTTTTTGGGATCTTGATGTCAAGCCTGGATTAGACAAGTGGCTTAACCTGCGCTTGTTGTACTCCTTGCTAATCGCAGCCGATCGGTTGGATGCCCTGGGTATTGAAACCCTGAGCCTGGAAAAACCACCGCCGATGGGGACACCTGCGTTCTCCAATCCTCATTCAGATATTAACATCTGGCGGCACGCAACCGGGGAGGCTTGTTTTGAGAGCGCCTTGTCTCAGATCCAAACCCCTGGCGTTTATTCCCTGACCCTGCCGACAGGTGCAGGGAAAACATATACTGGGCTGCGGATCGCATCCGCCCTGATTGATAAGTTCCAACTTGCCAGCCTGGTGTACGTGCTGCCCTTCATCAGCATTGTAGATCAAACCGCACGAGCTGCCCGGGGTTGGTTTCCACAAGCAATCATCCAAGAAGACCACAGCCTGAAGCACCCTGAAGCCGAAGATTATTCAAACACCTGGCAGCAGGTGACCACCCTCTTTCGCTATTGGCATAAGCCGCTGGTCATTACTACCCTGGCGCAGTTTTGGGATGTCTTGTTTGCCCCACACGCCAATCGCACAATGAATTTCCACCGGCTATCAAAGGCTGTGATTCTCCTGGATGAACCTCAGACACTGCCGACACAATATTGGAAGGGCTTGGGAGAGCTTTTGGGATACCTCGCGGCGCAACTGGGTACGTACTTCATCCTGATGACCGCCACCCAACCTCAAATCCGCAGCTTTGCCCCCCAAGGATCTGAGATCACGCCAAAAACTTACCATTTCCCGAAAGTCCGTCACCGATACACTATTTGCAATCTGGATACACCCAGACCGCTGACAGCATTGAATGAGTTGATCCTCGCCGAAGGCCTGATCGATTCGCCCCCCGAAGGTTTGATCGTCCTGAATACAAAGAAAGCCGCTCTAGCAGTCTATGACCAGGTCGCGAACCTCCTGGACAAGGATCGGGATGTTGACCTACTTTTTATGAGCGCCTGGCTCACGCCTTTCCGACGTAAGCGTTTACTAAAACGGTTGGAAATCCTGGAGGAACAGAAAAGACCGCGGATCCTCGTTTCCACCCAGGTCATAGAGGCTGGCGTTGACCTGGATTTCGATTGGGTGATCCGCGATCTGGGCCCGTTCGATTCAATCGTTCAGGTCGCAGGACGCTGTAACCGTCATTACAAGCGTGAGCGTCTTGGGAAGGTGTTTGTCACCTGGTTGGTGGATGAAAAAACAAACCGGTCTTATGCGGGATATATTTATGACAAAATATTATTGTCAGCCACCCGTGAGGTTTTTCTTGAGAATCTCACCTTTGATGAGCGCACGGTGCCAGACCTCGTTTCGAAATATTACAAAAAGATCATGGATCGTCTGACACCTTCTGACCTGGTAGAAAAACTGGCGGAAGGCGCCTGGGGCAGTCCGTTTGAGCTTTATGATGATCAATCCGGACCCCAAAGATCACTGATTATTGAAGAGGATGATCAGGTCGCATCCTTGATCCATGAATTGGAAGTATTACCCCGAGACTTGGCACATTTGGCACAAAAAAAGGTTCTTATGCGGAAATTACAGCCATATGTCATCGAAATTCCGCAGAAGTTCAAGGCAAACATGGATTTAGTTTGTGCGCAGGTCTCATCGGACGAGCCCTTATTACAGCCTGTGTTGGGCGGAGATATGTTGTTTTTGTCCAACCAGATGATCGCCAAACCCGATAGGAAAGCGGAGCATCCCTATCTCTATCATCCGGTGAAAGGGTTTGTCCCACCAGCAAATCTACAGGATTTAACCATGATGTTTTGAGCAATCGAGGTAGACGAGAGATTAAGAGATATTGATGGAATTTACAATAACGGGTACCCACATCTGGTATTACACTATTTGTCAGCGTGAGGTGTGGCTGATGAGCCGGCAGATCGAACCTGATCAGGAACATGAGGCGATCTTGTTGGGTCGGTTAAACGATCAAAATAGCTTCCGACGAGAGAAAAAATACCTGTACTTTGAAGGAGGTGTAGTAGATCTTTACCGGGAAGAAAATGGCCAGCTATTAATCTCTGAGGTAAAGAAATCAAGCCGGTTCGAATATAGCGCACGGATGCAGTTACTTTACTATTTGTATAAACTACGCCAAGCAGGCATTGAATCAGTCGGAGAACTGCGAATTCCGAAGGAGAAAAAAGTCAGCAGGGTCAGGCTCGATCCGGAAAGCGAAGCAGAAATTGTTGAAATTTGCCGGCAGATTGAGGTGATCATCACGCTTGACAAACCACCGCAGCCGGTTCGGTGCCGATATTGTCGGGGGTGCGCGTATCTCGAATTTTGTTGGAGTTAACCATGAAAA
>JAXHUT010000425.1:0-3900 GCA_034189405.1 Chloroflexota bacterium | reverse complement strand
AAACGATTGGGATGTAAGCGGAGACCAATTTGCCTTGTTCGTCGCGCGGCAAGGTCAACTCACCATCGAGGATTGCATTAAGTTCGTTTTGTTTTTCCTGGGTCTGGCTCTTTACAGCACGCTGAGATAGCAAACGGATCAGGGGCTCTGGGTCGGATGGTGATGAAACCACATCCACCCAGGGGAATTTCTCCTGTATTTTTGTGTTGCCCCGAACGCCGATCAAGCAACCCATCAGGTTGATCACCAGGTCAGGATCATTATCTTTTAAAGGCTTCAGTGAACTTAGCCGACCGATGGCTTTATCTTCAGCGCTTTGGCGTACGACACAGGTATTGAGCACGATCACATCCGCTTCCTTTGGTTTTTGGGTGGGTTCGTACCCCAGTTTTTCGAGGGAGGATGCTAAACGTTGTGAATCTGCCACATTCATCTGGCAGCCTTCTGTCCAAATATGATATTTCATAGGGCGTTATTATACTCGACAGGGCAAACACAGCCTAATTTGCGCGATTTGTGAAATTTAATATATAATAAGAAAGAGTTGTTAAGGATGATGTTGACATGCCTTTTAATGGCGTGTCTCAATTGTTGTTTTCGGTTATAATGAGTGTGATCAATAAGGTATTGTCATCAATTTATCACGGAGAAAATGCTATGGATTTTGAGTTAACGGAATATAAAAGAAGCACAGTAATCTATACCAGCGGACGCATTGATAGTTACACGGCGCCAGAAGTCGAAGAAGCCCTCAACCAAATAATTGAAAAGGGTCAGTATAATATCATATTTGATATGCGAGATGTGACCTTTATTTCAAGCGCTGGGTGGTGGGCGTTAATTAGGGTGCAGAAAGAAGTCAAGAAAATGAACCGTGGTGAATTAGTGCTGGTTAATTTGGATGAACGCATTCGCGAATCCATGGACCTAGTGGGCATCACCCCTTACTTCAATTTATATGATGACTTGCTTGAAGCGGTAGGGAGTTTTTAATTTCTGTTTCTAACACAAATGTACAACTTAATTTTGCTAGAATTAAGCGGCTGTAAAACTAGGCAGCCGCTTGTTCTTGGTGATTGTCATCTAAATACGCAGAATTAAGAAAATTGAGCCTCCTGAAAAAACACCTGATAAAAGAGGAGATCGGGGCATTTTTTCGGAGTGCAGGTCTTATCCTGAGTCTTATGGGCATGAGGATCAGCCCGAAAAACCTCGTCGCTTGCATTTATTATAGGCTTTTGATCGAGGATAAGATTGAAGAAAGATTTACTTCAAAAGGTTTGTAATAGTATTAAAGGCGCGTATGTTTTAGAGGAAGCGCAAGGCTGCTTTATGTATAATTTTTGGTTTTCCTCCCTCTTAATCGATCTCAATAGAATATTGTGCCTTCTGGCGGGTGACCGGGGTCGTGCCGCTGATCACCAGGATGACCGAATCCACATCGTTGTTGATCTCGATCTCGATTTTTGCCTGGTTGGCAGCATCTAATTCCACCGGTACAATTTCAATTTCATTACCGAGGGTGATCATTGAAATCCGGAACGTCTGTGGAAGTAGGTTTTGAATGCGAACAAACCCTTTGGCATCCCAACCACCCTGGTCTGCTTCAAAGTCGGAAAAATATTCAATAGCGGCGATTTCAACATCGTCTATGACCATGCCAACACCGTTAACAGCTGCATCGGTAACATAATCGAACCGGATGGTCACTTCTTCCCCGGCGAATTGGCTCAGATCAACGGTTTCCAACTGCCAGCCGTTTGTCTGGCCGTTTAGACCGCAGCCATAGCTGTTGCCAGAAGGGTTTTCGTAGGTGCAGGAGGTGGTGTTAAGGATTTGCCAATCGGTTTCGTCCGTGGTGGCTGACACAAATACATAGTCATAATCTTCTTCAAGGTCGTACCATGTCTGGTAGGTCATCTCAATCGGGGTGCTGACTCCTGTAAGGTCAAAGCGTTGTTCAAGCGACATATTTGAATGATCGCCCATGTTCGACCAGAAAAAATAATCGCCAGAATAGGCTGTGGTTGGCAATATGGTATTGGTTGTGTTGCCGCTAAAAGAGAGGGTATATTGACCCGGGCAGGTAATTTCCACATAATCCACGCCAAATTGAGCGACGTCATAATTCGTCTGGCTGATTGGACAGCTTGGAAAGGTAATACCCGGGTTTGCAACGGGGGCACTCGGATAAAGGTAATAGCAGTATCGACCGTCAGCAGCATCACAGTCTCCTAAAATATTTGTGACAGCCCAATCCGCAAAGACATCTTCTGCCGTGATCTGCTCACCTGTAATGGGATCCCTAATTCCCATCTCATCGAGGACGATGTCAATACTTTCCATCCCGTTTTCATCATGTGCGACAACTGCCTGGGTCGCTTCATCTCCGAAGCGGTCAAGAAAATAAGTTGTAAAGAGTAAAGAAGCCCCATAATGCGGACCATTTCTGCCAACATCCGTCCCCCAATCTGTCAATTGGAGGTCCGGGTTGTTGATGTAGCTGTAATCAAAGCCGCCCGGATCAAATCCGTTGATCAGCTCTGCCAGCATCGAAAAGCCTTCATTGAGCCAGGTTTCTTCGTTCTTATCCCTGTACCAGTGGATCATGTGCTGGTATTCATGGGCAAGGGTGCCATAAATGTAATCTTCCCAAAGAGCGACATTGTCAGAATTGATCAGAAACATCTCATGGGCATTTGAGAACGCATGCGCCTCAGGGTGCAGTGAATCAGCAGATGAGAAATAGCCGGCCAATGAATTGCCCAAACCGCCGGCATAAACAATGTAAATACGAGGATCGCCGTCCACACCCGGGTACCATTCACCCCCAAAAAATTCTCGGTTGGTTGGGTAAATTTCTTTATCAAAGGTATCTCCCAGGGCATTCAGGTCTTCTTGATCGTAATCCACGCCTTCTTCGATCCAAAAATAAACGTGGTCACCCAGGTAGCGCAGGATTGTGTTGACTTTGAAATTTTCATTGGTGTCAACATCGGTCACCCAGAACTCCTGGGAATCACCGAGTGCGTAAGGGGCATTTTCATCAAATAATATTTCGGGGATGTTTTGTTTCCCTCCCAAACGTTCTGCCAGGTCAATCGGGTTATTGATTGGGACCAGTTCTTGTTGGAGGGTATCCAGGGACTCAATAGCTGCCAGGACAGCACCGGGTTTGGGGGTTGGCATTGGCGTTGAGATGATCGGGTTGGTATCTTCTGTTACCACAACCGGGCTGGGTTGTGCTACTTCAACAGCTGCGGTATCCAGCCTTGTCATTAAGACATTGCCTGAGAAGATTAATACAAGGCAGATGCCTAAACAACACAGTGCCAGGAGCAATAATATGGTGATGATAATGGGAAGGGCTGCCGATTTATTGTTCATAAACTTTTTACTTTGGTAAAAATATGGTTTTTATCTTCTTATGAATTTACCTCATTATTCTAAAAATGCCACAAATATCCGCTGTTTGTCCAGTTGGATGTGATTCTTGGGGTATTTGTGGGTGCGCTAAAAGTTTGTTGATAAATGCTTTATTGGGCTGTCATAGCGCTGATCCCCTTTAGAAAAATGATTGAAGGGAGGCATACCCTCACCTCAGCCAGGTTTCTGCGGGCTGACCCTCACGCTTTTCAAGCTCTGGGCAGGGCCCGCACTCCGGAGATTGCAAAGAATGTCCCACATCGCGGAGTGCAGCCTTCAGGCTGCCAAATTCGAGAGAGAATGATACCGAACAACCAAGGAAAGGAAGGACCTTCCGAAGTTGTCTGAAGGATCAACTGTACCACCCCCAGCTCGGTTGTTAGGCAGCCAAAAACAAGAAACGTCGTTTGTGCTTTGAGGAGCCTTAGCCCGAACGATCTTTGCATTAGTGACTTGACCCTTGGCTGTTTAACC
>JAXHUT010000424.1:0-19522 GCA_034189405.1 Chloroflexota bacterium | reverse complement strand
CAGTCAGGGTTGCCATTTCTCTGGCTTGATGACAGACCTCCCCAGGTAAGTATGCTGACTTTCTCTGCTCACTTGTCCAATTTACTGCTTTGACCTTTGGTCGCATTGGGCTTCGTTGTCATTGGCCAACTCACCCGATCTCACAGCCTCTTATTGGCTTCGTGTTCCTCAAGTAGCAGTTTTGCTTCCAAATTCCTTCAGACCTCGTCTCACGACGACGCCCTTTCCTTCAGCTAACGGTTGCTGCAACCAAGCTCCGTAAGGGTCTTTCACCCTCTAGTCAGCACCCATGCTGGGCACACCACCATAAAAAAATCGTGCTTGACTTGCACGATTTTTTGGTTTTTTAATGAGTTTTTATTGATTATTTTTTAGAAAGTTAAGTCTAAACTAATAGTAACGCTCCGTTTTAGGCGTTTTTACAGGGGGCCCATCAGTCTAACGCTTACAAATCTCGATTAGCTATTTCTATTATTTAAATCAATCTGACCAAATCTGACCAAAGGGTTGATATTTTGATAAAAAAATACTATCCTTATAGAGTGTTGAGTTATCATGATCTGTGTTCAATTCATAATGTTGAAACAGCGGTTTTACTGGGGTTAACCGCATGAAATTCATTTTTCAATACAATAGAAAGAGCCTATGGGCATAAAGTCTATGACGAGTGCAAAATCAAATGGCGGAAATGACAAATCTTCACTTGCACATTTGATCCAGATTGGCAGAAATAAATCTTTTATCACCACAAATGACATCCTCCAGTTTTTTCCTGAGGCGGAAGAAGAAATAAAACAGCTGGAAATGGTATTTGCGGCATTGATCAGCGCCGGCATCCCTTATGTTGAGGATGCCGAACTTATGGCGCAACCTTCTGATGAAGACATCAAGAAGGAGGAGGAAAAGGTCAGGGAGGAGCGTGCCAAAAAGGAGGGGGAAGTCACGACAGATGACCTTTCGAATATTGAAACAAACGACACCATTGGTTTATATTTCAAAGAAGTTAGTCGTGTACCTTTGTTAACTGCAGAAGAAGAGGTTGAACTCGCTCAGCGCATTGAAAGTGGACGTATGGCTCGAGCGGAATTAGCTCGTGGAAATGTCTCTGATCGACGGCGGGTTGAACTGCGACGCCTGGTAGAAGATGGTTGGAGTGCAAGGGAGCATCTGATTACTGCCAATTCTCGACTTGTGATCAGCGTTGCGAAAAAGTATATGAATCGCGGGGTACCTTTCCTTGATTTGATCCAGGAGGGTAATATTGGCTTGATGCGGGCAACAAAGAAGTTCGAGTACCGTCGTGGGCACAAATTTAGCACTTATGCCACATGGTGGATACGGCAGGCAATTTCACGGGCAGTGGCAGACCAGGGGCGTACGATCCGGGTTCCCGTTCACATGGGGGATCAAATAAATAAGCTGTTACGTGTTCAGCATGAATTGACCCAGCATTTAGATCGCAAACCAAAAATTGAGGAGCTTGCCGAGGCATTAGAGGTTACACCTGAAAAGGTGGAGCATATGATGGAAGTCGCCAGGCGTCCTTTGTCCCTTGAATTGCCAACGGATGATGAAGGAGATTCGACCCTGGGTGATTTTATTGAGGATCAAGAAATCCCATTGCCGGATGATACGGCTACCTGCAACCTGCTCAAAGAAAACTTACTTTCCGTCCTTGATTCCCTCCCCCCAAGGGAAGTTCGAATCTTACAGTTGCGGTTTGGTTTGTTGGACGGTCAGGCTTATACGCTTGAGGAGGTGGGTCGCAAGATGGGCGTTACCCGAGAAAGAGTCCGCCAAATACAGGCACAGGCTTTGTCACGCTTGCGCCATCCCTCAGTCAAGCGTCGACTTCGCGATTATTTATCGAAGTAAAGTTGTTGAGAGAAATCTTTCGCGTTGTTTACCCTTGATTATTCCCATTTTTCTAACAAGCTTTACTTGCAAATTTTTGCAAATAATAATATGCTTAATTTAGGTCTGCAATAAAGGTCCGTAGAATATTATAAGAACAGGTTGCAAAAATGGTCTCACAATCCATAATTGATAATGAAACAAATGGGGGGAATGAGATATCTCCAATTGCCAATTTGTTTAAATTAGGCCGCGAAAAATCCTTTGTGTCCTATGAAGATATTTTACGTTTTATCCCATACCCGGAAAAAGATCTAGAATGCGTGGATCGCATCTTTGCTTGCCTATTGAGTGTTGGTGTTGCTTACGGGGAAGACGAAGACCATCTAGAGGACGTTGGCGGGTTATCCGACGGGGCAGAATTGAACGGGGTTCCCTAAGTTAATAAATTAATCTCAGTCATATAAACGCTATCCTGTAAATTAAAAAACGAATCCCCAACATATATTGGTCTTCCCATTTAAAAATACTCGGGAGAAAAAAACGATCAAATAAAAAGAGCGGAGAGGGAGGGATTCGAACCCTCGGTAGCCCCAAGGGCTACAACGGTTTTCGAGACCGCCCCGATCGTCCACTCTGGCACCTCTCCAAAAGCAGGCATAAATTATACTCGATATAAATGTTGTGGTTAAGCAAGCCTTGACACTCTCCCTTACAGTTCAAATGTATCCAGACGATCGGGAAAATGAATGGGCGGCATGTTATTAAATCGACTCAATTTTTCTTGAAGTTTTTCCGCTGCTTGTTCTTCACCATGCACAAGGATGATTTCCCTGGCTTGACCAGCAAGGGATTGAGCATATTCCACCAATAAACCCTGTCCAGCATGTGCCGAGAGTCCATTGATGGTCTCGACCTGCGCACGGCGATAATAGGATTCTCCAAAGATGCGAATCTCACGTTCACGGTCTGCCAATCGTCGCCCAAGGGTGTGCGGTGCCATCCAGGAAACAATCAAAATGGTATTGCGTTCATCGTGAATATTGTTTTTGACATGATGCAGGATGCGGCCAGCCTCAACCATGCCCGATGCACTGATGATGATCATGGGGTCATCGCGGTTGTTGAGGGCTTTTGATTCCTCTACCGAATGTGTATATGTCAGCATGTCAAAATCCAATGCTGGTTGTTTATATTGAGAAATAAAGTCCCATGTTTCCTGATCGTAACATTCCGGATGACGCCGGTAAATATCTGAGGCTGCGACAGCCAGGGGGCTGTCTACAAATACGGGCACTTTTGGTAATTTGCCGGAGGACATCAATTCATTCAGTAAATACACCAGGGTTTGCGTACGCCCGACAGAAAATGCCGGGATGATGACCTTACCGCGCCGCTTAATGGTACGCCCAACAACTTGTTCAAATTCTTCAAAGGCGTCATTAATGTTGTCGTGAGGGCGATCACCATAGGTGCATTCCATCATCAAAACGTCAACATCATACCCGCCAGGCAAGACAGGATCACACAGCAATGGTTGACCTGGGCGTCCGATGTCGCCAGAAAACCAAAAACGAGTTTTCTTTCCATTTTCTTCTAAATCGAGCAGGACGGCTGCTGATCCGAGGATATGACCGGCATCTAAAAATCGTGCCGTGACCCCTTTGACGGGTTTAAATTCCTGTTCATATGCCATTTGGCGAAAATGAGGGATCGTTCGGGTGGCATCCAAAATTGTGTAAAGAGGTTCAACAGGCGGCAATCCCTTTTTCTTTCGCTTTTTATTGAGATATTTGACATCATACTCGTGGATATGCCCTGAATCCTTGAGCATAATATCGGCTAAGTCACGGGTGGCATCGGTCGCATAGATGTGACCCTTATAACCGCTTTTGACCAGGTTGGGTAGGTTGCCGCTGTGGTCAATATGGGCGTGAGACAGGATGACGGCATCCAGGCTGGCAGGGTCAAAGTCAAAATTGAGGTTGTATTCATAGGTTTTTGCTCGTCGACCCTGGAACAAACCGCATTCCAGCAATAATCGCTGTCCGTTTATTTCGATCAAATATTTGGAGCCTGTTACAGTTTGTGCAGCGCCATGAATGGTGAGTTTCATGCTGGTTTTTCTCCTTGTTTCAGTGTTTTCATGATCTCGTCCCCAAAGCATTGGTAGCGATAAGGAGCATCTTCCATGATTTTTTGGAGTTCTTGTTTGTTGTTGGGGTTTTCCCAGGCAATGCGGTTGAGTATATCCCTGGGAAGAACCACGTCAGAAGGAACGCCCATATCACAGCCAGCCAGCTTTCGCCATTCACGCAGGGTATCCATCCGATTGAGAACGGCCTCTGGCGGACGGTTGTTACGAGGTGGGTTTTCTGGCGGTGCTTTTTCGCCTTTGTGAACAGCGTCAATCAGACCTTTTCCATAACGATCAACTAAACGGTGATTGAGTGAGGGCAACTTTTTAAGCGCTTGCGGACTTTCAGGACTTTTACTTGCGATATTCACCAATGCTTGATGACTGACGACCTTGAAGGATGGACGGTTTTGCTTCTCAGCCTGGGACTCTCTGAATTGATAGACCGATTTAAGGATGGCAGCCTGCCTGCTGTTGAGGTCACGTGCCCCACGAAGCTTCCAAAAATCATCCTCGTTGGTTTCAGTTGTATCCTCAACGTTTTGCGTCAATCTTTTAAAGTCTTCCATTGCCAGGAGCCAACGATCACTTTCCCGCAGTTCTTTTTGAAGTGTTTCTGCCAGGGGAATGAGGTAATGGCTATCAAGTCGTGCGTACTCAAGCATTTCGGGTTTTAATGGGCGTCTACCCCAGTTTGCTCGCTGATATTTTTTGTCCATGTGGACGCCAAAATATTTTTCAAGGAGGGAACCCAGACCAATCTTCTGGTGTCCCAGGGTTCGGGCGGCGATCATGGTGTCAAATAAAAATCTAAACTGAAACCCATAGTCGCGGAAAAGACAGACCAAATCATATTCCGCTGCGTGGAATATTTTCATGATCTTATCCGAATGAAAAATAGGGCCTAATAAAGATAAATCAGGCAAAGCTAAGGAATCCACCAGGATGTCTTTTTCTCGCGTGGAGAATTGGATCAGGCATACTTGTTCCTGGTAAGCATAAAGGCTGTTGGATTCGGTATCAACAGCGATAATGTCTTGTGCTAATAGTTCTTCAGTTACCTCACGTAATTTTTGAGGATGGTCAACCCACACCAATTCGGTTTGTTTTAGTATCTCGAGCATAGGTTTGATTATAGCATCTATGGGCGTGGTGAGCAGGGACATAGGACAAAGTTGTCAATGTTATAATTGAGTCTGCTTTGCAATAATGAAGACTTTTGCAGTGGATTCATAATTTGATTGTTGAGGAGATGTTTTTTATGAGAGCCGTTATTCAACGTGTAAGTCAGGGCGCCGTCAGTGTTGACGGTGAAGTTGTTGCTGAAATTAGTAAAGGACTGGTCATTCTCTTGGGTGTTGGTCCAGAGGACAACATGGCGATTGCAGAGAAATTGGCTGATAAGATTGCCACTTTGCGCATCTTTGAGGACCAGGATGAAAAAATGAACTTTTCTGTTTTGGATGTGGACGGGAAAGCCCTCGTGGTATCGCAATTTACCTTGTATGCGGATACTAGCAAAGGACGCCGGCCATCTTTTATCGGTGCCGCTAAACCGGAGATAGCAGAGCCGCTAGTGGCAGCATTTTCAAATATGCTCGTTGACAGGGGTGTGCCCACACAAATGGGGATTTTTGGGGCACATATGGAAGTGTCACTGATCAACGATGGACCAGTGACATTGGTGATGGAATATTAATTTTTTCAGGTGAGTTTATTGCCAGGGAAACTTAGAAGGAATTGGCTTTCTGAAGAATTTCCCGCAATCAAAAGAAAATGTCTTTATGCCTTTTCATCTGCCAATCGGGCAGCGCGTAATGTGTTGCGCAGAAGCATGGCGATCGTCATCGGCCCCACACCACCGGGGACGGGTGTGATGGCGCCCGCAACCCCTTTGGCTTCATCAAAAGCAACGTCACCGACTAATCTGTAGCCGCGCTTGCGTGATGCATCTTCAACACGGTTGACACCGACGTCAATAACGGTCGCGCCGGGTTTGATCCAATCGCCCTGCACATATTCTGCCACGCCAACAGCTGCCACTAAAACATCCGCTTCTCGAGTGACGGCAGGGATATCTCGCGTATGCGAATGGCAGATGGTCACAGTAGCGTTGGCGCGCACCAACAGCAAGCTGACCGGCATACCGACGATATTTGACCGCCCAAGCACTACTGCATTAGCCCCATCAAGCGGGGTGCCGCCCTTTTCTAACAAATACATAATCCCGGAAGGGGTAGCTGGAATAAATAATGGCTCGCGCCCTTTTTGAGCCAGGCGTCCAATATTAATCGGGTGAAAACCGTCCACATCTTTTTGAAGTTTGATGGTGTTAAGCACCCTTTCTTCATCCAGACCGGCAGGCAGTGGTAATTGCACCAGGATGCCATGGATTTTTGGATCGTCATTCAGTTTCTTCACCAAAGCTTCTACCTCATCTTGCGATGCATCAGCTGGCAGGTCATGCCCGACAGAAAGAATCCCGGCTTCCTGGCAGGCTTTTTGTTTCATGCGCACATAAACTTTAGATGCGGGATTGTCACCAACGATGACTGTCGCCAACCCGGGCACCGGAAGCCCCTGGGATATCCGCTCGCTAACGTGTTGTTTGACTTCTTCTCTCAATGATTCGGCGATGGCTTTCCCATCAATAATTTTTGCACCCATTTATCCTCCAATTGATCCTGATTATTTTTAAGGATTATACCTGAAACCAGCGTTATAATTCTGGTATGGATACGCAAATGTCAGAGCAAATGCAAACACAAAAAATTATGGTGGTTGGCATTTCTGGGGGCACAGGTTCCGGAAAGACAACCCTGTCGGATTTGATCCTGGGAAGGATCGGGCGTGAGAAAATCGCCTATTTACCCCATGATGCTTATTATCGTGATCAAAAACATCTCCCCATTGAGGAACGGGCGAAGGTTAACTATGACCATCCCGATTCACTTGAGACTGAATTGTTAATCAAGCATATCGAAATGCTTAAGACAGGTCAATCAATTGATATGCCTATCTACGATTTCACTATTCATAATCGGAAGGAAGCAACCTTAAGAGTCGATCCAAGGCCCATCATTCTGGTTGAAGGCATATTGATTTTTGTTGAAAAATCGCTGCGCAATCTATTTGACATGAAAATCTATGTGGATACCGATGCTGATATCCGCTTTATTCGCCGGCTTACACGGGATGTGAACGAGCGAGGACGGTCAGTGCAATCGGTGATCAATCAGTATCTGCAAACAGTACGTCCAATGCACCTCGAATTTGTGGAAAACTCAAAACGTTATGCTGACATCTTCGTGCCAGAGGGAGGATTGAATGTTGTAGCTCTGGATATGGTCATCGCCAGATTGCAATCCCTGTTAACCGGAGAGTCTTCCGTTGAATCAAAATAATAAGATATCCGAAAAACCGGGAACATCTACCCCACTCGTGCCGGGGAAAAAACTGTCAAGACGGACATTAAATATCATCAGGGTGGTTGTGCTGTTGGCGGTCATAGCGCTGACAATCTTTGTGGTGATCAAACGTGAAGAGATCCAGGCTTTAAAAGCCCACGGTTACCCGGGAATCTTTTTGTTTTCCATACTCGCAAATGCCGCCATTTTTGTGCCGGTGCCCGGCGTGGTGTTTACATCTGCCATGGGTGCAGTTTTTAATCCCTTACTTGTTTCAATTGCGGCAGGCGCAGGTGCTGCCCTGGGAGAATTATCAGGCTACCTGGCAGGGTTTAGCGGGCAAGCTGTGGTCGAGGGATCAGAAAAATATCAACGCGTGGTTCGTTGGATGGAAAAATATGGAGACACCACCATTCTTGTGCTGGCGTTTATCCCTAACCCTTTGTTCGACCTGGCAGGTATTGCTGCAGGCATATTGAGAATGCCAATTGGGAAATTTTTGTTCTTTTGTATTATTGGGAAAATCCTCAAAATGATGATGTTTGCATATGCTGGGAATTGGGTGATGAATATTTTTGAGCATATTTTCTAGATTTATTATAGGTGTCAGCTTGTAATTTAAAAAAGGAATGTATGCCATGAAAATGAAATGCGAAAATTTTTGTCAACGCCATTCGATCAAGCTTCCGGATTGCGATTATGCCAAAGCGGGAGCGTATTTTGTAACTGTCGTCAGCCATGAATGATCGAATGTTTTTGGTAAGATTTAGAATGAGCATGTTCTCTTAAGCCCAATTTGACGAATTGTTCAAGAATGTTGGCAAGATATTTCAACATTTTTTGCACGGATGAAGTTTGACCATTTTGTTATTATGCCAAATCATAGCCACGGCATTATCATTATTGATTATGACGATGATATAAAAGTGGATATGAATGTAGGCGCGACTTATGAGATTACAACGAAGAAGATGTGACAAGAAGATGTGCACATGTTGAATGATTTTGAGATGTAATATAATAGGGCAGTTTTGTATAATGACCAAACCCTGATGAATAACAAGATTTGGATAAAAAATGACGATAAAAAACAAAAAACAAAATAAGAATACCTTTGCAGATTGGATTATTCGCCTGTTAAAAGGCATCCTGGTTGGCATCGGCTTTATCACACCAGGGCTTTCTGGCGGCGTTTTGGCTGTCGTTTTCGGGATTTATGAACGCTTGATGCATTTTTTGGGGAACCTGAAAGATAATTTCATTGAAAATATCATTTTCTTTCTCCCGTTTGGAATCGGCGGCGCGATTGGTGTAGTCGCTTTTTCTGCGGTGGTTGATTTTGCTTTCAGTAATTATGCTGCTCAATTCACTTGGCTTTTTATCGGTTTCATCGCTGGCACCTTTCCATCGCTGTATAAAACTGCGGGGAAAAAGGGCAGAAAAATTGAACATTGGGTTTTGCTGGCTTTGACGGCTGTTGCCACGGTGTTTTTTATGCGCTGGATGGAGACCGTCCGTACTGTGCAGCTGACACCTTCTTTTGGCAACTGGTTGTTGAGTGGGGTGTTGATTGGATTGGGGGTGGTCGTTCCTGGTATGAGCCCGTCGAATTTCCTGATTTATTTAGGCTTATATCAACCGATGGCATCTGGTATTCGACAGCTTGACCTGGGTGTGATTATCCCGCTTGTTTTGGGTGGGATCCTGATCGTGATGGTCCTTGCGAAATTGATCTACTGGTTATTCACAAAATTTTATGCCCTTATGTATCATTTCATCCTGGGTATCGTGGTCGGATCCACAATTGTCATCATCCCGGGAGGTGTCAGTGGGTGGACGATTGCAGTATGTGCCCTATTATTTGTCATGGGTGGGCTTATTTCTTACTTCCTGGCGAAATTGGATGAAAAATATGAACGTGAGGAATTGTTTGGATAAGAAAGTGAATGGTGGATGGTGGATGGTCACCATTCACTATTCTCTACTCACTACTCCCTAAACAACCAAATCCAGCTATAATAATCATCAATGATGACGATCTATGATCAATTTGCATCCGCTTATCAACGTGGACCCTACCTGCGTTTTTCACAGCTCTTGGTTGAGTCTGTGCTCCCTGACTATTTATCTGAAATCGGCGTGACGCCTTCACACTTATTGGACATGGCATGTGGGGAGGGGAGTTTAGCAGTGGGGATGGCAAAACTGGGATACCAGGTAACCGGAATCGATCAATCCCAGCGGATGATCGCCCTGGCAAAAGAACGTGCCAATAAAGAAAACCTGGATGTGAGCTTTTTTGTTGAAGATATGCGATCACTATCTTACCAGGAGGAATTTTCTCTGGTTACCTGTTTTTTTGACAGCCTAAATTATTTGCTGACCATCAGGGATTTACAAGAAGCATTCAAAGGTGCTTATCGGGCTTTACGACCTGGTGGTTTCTTTATATTTGATATGAACACCATCTATGGGCTGGCAGTTGACTGGATGCAGCAGGAAACCTACATCCAGAATGAAGCACAGGATTTTATTGAAATTCACCGGCAATCTTATGATTACGAAAATCAAATTGCGACAATGGCGGTTACTGTTTTTTCACAGCAAGGGACATCGTGGGAACGGATGGATGAAACACACCGGGAGCGAGGTTATCCTATTGCGGATATCCAGTTTTTATTGAATGAGGCCGGTTTTGTAATTGCTGGTATGTACGGTAACCTGAAGAACCGAACCGAGGTACAAAGGACCTCTCCCAGGGTATGGTTTACAGCGCGTAAACCTGGATGAGCGGTCGCGTTAATGTGGCATCTTTTGACCCTTGTTCACAAATATGACAGAAACGCTTATTCTGATTTCTATTCAGGAAACAGGCGCTTTTTTGCAGCAGCGTCATTAAGGGTTCCTTTGTTCCATTACACTTAACTTGCCCAGCCCTTTGGCTGGTGATATGATTTTAGGTGTTGGAGGTAATTTGAAGGATTTGAGCAGTACCAAGCGAATTCGTTATTTATTGATCTTAGCGATTTTAATTACACTGCCCTGTTATTTTTTGGGCTTGGTTGTGCTGCGTATTAATCGATCGCAACCGCAGGAAGTATCCCCAACGGTGACGCAAACCGCCACACGAACGGCAACAATTACCCTTACACCTTATCGGAGTCTGACGCCCACATCGACAGCGACTGTTACAAACACCAGTACGATAACACCGACATTAACAAGCTCTCCAACATCAACAGCCACCCTGACGCCAACGGAGACCCTTGTTCCATCGGAGACACTTACTTACACACCGACTGAGACATCCGCTGTGCCCACTGAGACTATAACACCGACTTCAACGCAATCGCCGATGTTGACACCGACTGAAAGTGAAACCCCTTAATTTAGATTGGATGAGGTAAACAAAATTTATGATTGATTTGTCAGATTTACTTAATAAAATGTTGACAGCACCGGGGCTTTCAGGTTACGAAAGCCCGATTCGTGAGATCATTCGTGAAGCCTGGGAACCCTTGACGGATGACCTTTCCATCAGTAAGATTGGCAGCCTGCACGGCTTGAAGATGGGGCAGGGGGATGCGCCTCGCCCCAAGGTCATGATCTCGGCACACATGGATGCCATCGGGATGATGGTGACCCACATCCAGGATGGCTTTATCCGGGTGACCAAGATTGGTGGTATTGACCATCGCATCCTGCCGGGACAACCAGTCATTGTTCACGGCCGTGAGGATTTGCCGGGTATCGTTGTGCAACCTCCGGGATACTTGCTGCCAAAATCCGTTGGGGATGGTCCTGTTGAAATGAAGTATTTGCTGGTTGATGTTGGCTTACGACCTGGTGATGTGGCGGAAAAAGTGCGTGTAGGCGATGTCGTTTCTTTTGCACAAGACCCTCTTGCATTAACTGGCGAAGCACGCTCAGGGCATACCCTTGACAACCGTGTTTCTGTTGCAGCCACGACCCTGTGTTTGGAAGCCTTACAACATCGCTCCCACGATTGGGATGTTTGGGCTGTTGCTTCTGCCCAGGAGGAAGAAACATTGGGTGGGGCGTTTACATCGCCATTTGACATACAACCTGATATTGCTATTGTGATTGACGTCTGTTTTGCACAAGGAACGGGTTCGTCAGATTGGCGAAGCTTACCCTTTGGCGAAGGTGTCGGTTTGGGCTACGGCCCAAATATTCATCCAGCCCTGTACGATGCTTTTGAGAAAAAAGCAAAGGAACTGGAAATCCCTTACCATCGAGACCTGATGCCCAAGATGTCGGGTACGGACGCGATGGCTGTGCAGATTGTTGCGGAGGGGATCCCCTGCGCTGTTCTTGGTATTCCGCTGCGTTACATGCATACGCCCGTAGAGACAGTCTCATTGAAAGATATTCGGCGCGCCGGGCGATTGATGGCAGCATTTATTGCCGACTTAAAGCCAGATGCATTAGACCAAATTAATTGGGAAGAGTGATTTATGACTGAAAATCCTAAAACTAAAACAAGCAAAATACCAGAGATTGGTAAGAGTCAATTGCAATTATTGGAAAAATTGTGCAATGCGACTGCTGTCTCGGGTGACGAACACGAAGTACGTCAAATTGTCCTTGAAGCGGTCAAACCTGTCGCAGATGAGGTCGAAGTCGATACCCTGGGTAACGTCCTGGCGACCAGGTTTGGGCATGGGGAAAACCGGGTACGGGTTATGCTGGCAGCACACATGGACGAAATCGGGTTTATGATTGTCAAAAAGCATGATGACAATTTATTCCAGTTTGAACGTATTGGTGGGATTGATGCGCGTCAACTGCCGGGGAAGGCCGTTCTGGTGGGTCGGGAACACTTGCCGGGTGTGATTGGTGCAAAACCGATCCATATGACCACCCCTGATGAACGGAAAAAGAAAATCTCGGTTGATTCCTTACGCATTGACATGGGCCCTGAGATCGGGGACAAAGTCAAGCCCGGCGACCGGGCAACTTTTGCCACCCGTTTCAAGATTATTGGCCCTAGCATTCAGGCAAAAGCCCTGGATGACCGGTTGGGTGTGGCTATGTTGATTGAACTCCTCAAACACGGGCCGGAAAATATTGACTTGTTAGCAGCCTTCACCGTGCAGGAGGAAGTTGGTTTGAGGGGGGCACGTGTTGCAGCTTATCGTTTTAACCCCGACATGGCTATCGCAGTGGACTCAACGCCTGCCTATGACCTGCCGCATTGGGATGATGAAGACCAAAATGTGCAGTATAACACCCGTCTGGATCAGGGCCCGGCTATTTATGTTATGGATCGCGCCACAATTGCAGACCGGCGTTTAGTGGCGCTCTTGAGGGATTCTGCACAAGAAGCGGATATTCCCTTCCAGTTCAGGCAGCCTGGCGGCGGTGGTACAGATGCTGGTGTGATTCATAAAACCCGGGCTGGGATTCCCAGTATATCCGTATCTGTGCCTTCCCGATATGCCCATACGGCAATTGGCCTCGCCCGGATTGATGATTGGGCAAATACACTGCGTTTACTTCATGCGGCATTGATTCGGGTAAAACCTGATTTATTGGCTGGTGAAAGACGCGGCTAATTTGATCTCCATGCCTTTCAATATTCACGACGATCAATTTCTATAAGGAGCACTTTGATGAAATCTTTAATTAAGCAACTTGTTGAAACACCAGGCCCTTCCGGTTTTGAGTACGAAATTCGTGATGTCATTCGCGAAGCGATCGGCGATGCTGCTGATGAGATGCGTGTGGACGCTTTGGGCAGTTTGATTGCTAAAAAAGGGAAGAAAAGGGAGCAAGGGCTACGGGTGATGATCTCTGCACATATCGATGAGATCGGTCTGATGGTAACCCACATCGATGATAACGGCTTTCTTCGCTTTACCAACATTGGCGGCGTCAACCCGATGACTTGTTTTGGCGGTCGGGTTCTTTTTATGAATGGCACCCGGGGTGTGATCGGGATGGACAGCATCGAAAAGGGTAAGACACTTAAGTTAACAGATTTGTTTATTGATGTTGGCGCAACCAGTAAGGAGGACTGCCCCGTTAAAGTCGGTGATGTTTGTGGGTTTGAACGACCTTTCCTTGACCTTGGGAAACGGATGGTTGCCAAATCCATGGATGATCGCGTGGCAGCTGCGGTCGCTATCGAGGTTTTGAAGCGATTGGAAAGCACGCCGCATGAGGTTCATTTTGTCTTCAGCACCCAGGAAGAAGTTGGCCTGCGCGGCGCAACCACGGCAGCTTATGGTGTTGATCCGGATTTGGGCTTTGCAATTGATGTCACACGAAGCGGTGATACCCCGCGGTTCAGCCCAAAGATGGCAACTGCTCTTGGCGACGGACCTGCGATCAAGGTGCGTGATTCAAGCTTTATTGCTGACCCACGCCTGGTCGATTGGATGATCAAGGCAGCAGAAGAGGCGGACATTCCATATCAACTCGAGGTGTTGGAGGCTGGTGGTACCGATGGGCGCGCCATTCAATTAACTCGCGGCGGTGTTCCAGCTGGGTGCGTATCGATTGCCTGCCGATATATCCATTCACCTTCCGAGATGGTAGACTCAGATGATGTGGAAAATGCGGTCAAGCTGCTGGTTAAGCTGCTAAGCGAGCCGATTGTCTTAAAATAATCCTTTGAAAGGACTGGGAAAGCTTTTGAAAAAAATCAGAATTCTTCTCGGGTTGGGCTTGTTGTTGATATTTTTATTATCCGCCTGTGAAGGCTTGGCCTTTGAACTGCCCTGGTTGACAGTCAGAACCTCTACTGCAACCCTTTCCCCTGGAGAAGCCGAAGATGTCACATCTACCCCCGAGACAACAGCCACTGTCAAGGCGACACCTGCGCCGATCACCGACTTGACCTTATGGGTACCCCCTGAAATGGACCCATCTCTGGAGACGGAGGCCAGCCAATTGATAAGGTCAAGGCTTCAAACATTTTCTGATCAAAACGACAATATTGAGATCAATGTGCGGGTCAAAGCCGCCAGCGGTGTTGGTGGGCTTTTGGACGCCCTAACAGCCGCAAGTGCTGCCGCACCCAATGCGCTGCCAGATTTAATTGCACTGTCTCGGCATGATTTAGAAATTGCAGCGCTAAAAAATTTGGTTTTCCCGCTGGACAACCTCACTGAAATTCCCGATGATAGTGATTGGTATGATTTCACCCGAGATATGGCTTTATTGCAGGGCAGCACCTTTGGTTTGCCATTTGCCGCGGACTCCTTGGTTTTGGTTTACCGACCGGACAGCTTCGAACAATTTCCCGTTTCCTGGGCTGGGATATTCGAAACCGATACAGTTTTGGCATTCCCTGCAGAAAGCGAGCAATCTTTATTCCAGATGAGCCTTTACCTGGCATCAGGCGGGAGCCTGCAAGACAATCAGCGACGACCGATGCTGGAAGTTGAGCCATTAACAGAAATGTTTCGCATGTTTCAGCAAGGGGTTGAGGCGGGTAATATCACCGAATCCTCACTTCAATACCAGACATCTGCCCAGGTTTGGACGGCATTCCGGGAAGGGCAGGCAAATTTAGTGGTGACATGGTTGTCAAATTATCTAAAAGATGCACCGTCTGGTGCCCTTGTGGCACCGTTATTGCCCCTCAATAACACCCCCGTTTCTTTGGGCACTGGTATGGGGTGGGCTTTGGCGGCACCCGATGAAAATCGTCATCCTCTTGCTGTTGCCCTGGGAGAATTCCTGGTTGAACCACAATTTTTATCTGAATGGGCGCTTGCATCGGGATATTTACCGCCGAGACCAAGCGCACTTGACACCTGGCAAGACCAAAATTTGCGATCATCATTAAATCAAATCGCATTGATGACCCGCTTGCAACCCTCAAATGATATCGTTTCCAGCCTGGGCCCGATCATTCGAGAGCAAACACGCCAGGTTGTGCAGGTTCTGGTTGATCCTTCCCAGGCTGCGCAGGTAGCAGTTGAAAGCTTGGAGGAATAGGGTTTATGGGTGAAAATCAAGATAATCCCCGTAGACAGTTGAAAATAAAATTTGAACCGCAATATTTTTTATTTATTCTCTCGTTGGTGATTCTATTTCTTTTCATCATTGCTTTTGCCCGCCCGGTGTACCCGGCTTCTCTTAATGCAACGGTTGAACCGACCAAAACAACAAGCCTTGAAACGGATCAGCCAGGGATTGAGAATTTACTCACGACTACCCCCACGCCTGAACTTGAACCGCCAACGCCAGAAGAGATCGGCTATACCGATGGGATCATCTTTTGGGCAACCGTCCTTGTGATTATTTTGCTGGCAGGAACCCTCAGGGAGACCTTGCAAAGAAAAGGTAAATGACACAGGAATACTAAATGAAAGATCGATTGGAAGAATTTGAAAATTACCGGCATAAGATGAATGACCGGATAGATGCCATTGATCATTTGGGAATAAAACGATTCTTCAATTTAGATACAAAGGCTTACCTGGATGGTGCATTAAGTGCAAAGACAAAAGAATTGCTGGGTCTAGCAGCGTCCATGGTTTTAAGGTGTAATGATTGTATCGATTATCACATCATTCAGTGTGTGGATGCCGGTTGGTCGGATGAGGAGATTTTTGATGCCTTAAATGTCGGGCTGGTGGTCGGTGGAAGCATTGTGATCCCGCATCTGCGTCATGCTGTCGAGAGCTTGGATTTGTACCGGACGCGACTGGGGTGAACCCCGGGGAAATTTCGAATCAACAGCATTTAAAACATCAAAATCCCCGGAGAGAGCACATTTTCCAGGGATCTTTTGATTCTGATAAGCTAAATACTGAAGTCAGACCCAACCCAGTAGCCATGTTCGTCGACTTTTATATGACCATTTTCGTGAAGGTGCATTTTATCCTCCAGCCGATCGAGGCGTACCATCACTTGCTGAAGGGCAGAGCCGATTGTGTCTGGCAGAAGGTCGTGGTGCAGGTCTGGTGCATCACTGACCCGCTTATGACTGCGCTTTACAATTTGACCAGGGATGCCAACAACCACGGATTCGGGTGGGACCGATTTAACCACCACGGCGTTTGCCCCAATCCGGCTGCCTTCACCGATTTCGATGGCGCCAAGCACCTTCGCGCCAGCGCCAACAACCACTTTGTTCCCCAGGGTGGGGTGGCGCTTCCCTTTTTCAAGGCTGACTCCGCCCATGGTGACCCCATGATAAAAAGTGACATCGTCCCCAATTTCAGCGGTTTCCCCGATCACAACCCCCATGCCGTGGTCGATAAAAAACCGTCTGCCAATGGCAGCACCGGGATGGATTTCGATTCCGGTAATCCACCGGGCAACCTGGGATAACCAGCGAGCCGGGAAATATAGTTTAGTGATCCACAGCCAATGGCTGATGCGATAAAACCAGATCGCATGCAAACCCGAATAGTTTACCAATACTTCAAACCAGTTACGTGCTGCTGGATCACGATCTAAGGCGCAGCGAATATCCTCAAGGATCATTTTGAATAATCCGATCTTCTTGGTTGAGTGTTGACTTGCAGTGTTAGAAAAATTGATATTTGAAGTGTGCTCCATAATACTTATTCCTTAGTTCCTCTCAATCGCGCAGGTCATCGAAAAGCGGGGTGCTCAGATAACGCTCTGCGAAGGAGGGGATAATAACAACAATTAATTTATCTTTGTTTTCAGGTCTTTTAGCTATCTGTAAGCCAGCCCATACGGCTGCACCTGAGGAAATTCCAACTGGAAGCCCTTCTTTTACTGCCAGCTGACGGGCAGTATCAAAGGCATCGTTGCCTGTGACCGTCACAATTTCATCATAGATATTTGTATTCAAGACTTCTGGGATAAAACCTGCACCGATTCCCATGATGGGATGCGACCCCTTTTTTCCGCCAGAAAGAACAGGTGATGCCTCAGGTTCCACCGCAATGACCCGGATGTTGGGGTTATGGGCTTTTAATCCTTCTCCAGTACCTGTTATTGTGCCGCCTGTGCCGATTCCAGCCACAAGAATATCCACATTTCCGTCTGTGTCTCGCCAAATTTCTTCGGCTGTTGTTCGGCGATGAATCTCAGGGTTGGAAGGGTTGCTGAATTGATTGGGTAGAAAATAGCGGGGATCGGAATTAGCCAGGGCTTCAGCCCGCGAAATAGCGCCGTCCATACCCTCATCACCTGGAGTCAGGATCAATTCTGCCCCGAGGGCTTTCATCATCATCTTACGTTCGTAACTGACTTTTTCAGGCATAACCATGACGCAGCCGTAGCCGCGAGCGGCAGCTGTGAAAGCCAGGGCGATGCCGGTGTTACCGCTTGTGGGTTCTATAATGATACTGTCGGGCCCCAGTTTTCCAGATTTTTCTGCGTCATCGATCATTGCGACGCCAATGCGATCCTTCACACTGTGGGTAGGGTTAAAGTATTCAAGTTTTAGGACAATATCCGCCGCTGCCCCCTGGTTGAGCCGGTTAAGGCGTACCAACGGTGTATTGCCGACTAATTCTGTAATGTCATTATAAATTTTCAATTTTTTCTCCATCTAATCCATCTTCACCAATTGCTAAAAAAGCTAGCGCGGGTGGGTTTTAAACACAAGCCCGATCGAATTAAAACAAAAGGCAGCGAAACCATCGCACCTCGGTAATACTGCTGCGGGGTAGTCTGCCGCTCAGATCGACTGGCTTGAATTTTCAAGTTGTGACGTCTGTGCGGCGACTAACGACCCGGCCCCAGACCCAAGCAAATGTAAAGCATAACAAACGCCATGTGAATTTGATAATTACTATCTTAATTATATTGTAAGTTGAGATTGAGTCAAGGGGTTGTTAAAGCAAAGGTATTTTGGGTACTGGGTATTAGAGAGTGGGTATTGGGTACTGGGTATTGGGTATTGGGTATTAGGGACTGGGTATTGGGTACTGGATATTAGGGACTGGGTATTAGGGACTGGGTATTAGGGACGGGTCATTTGCCCTAATCCCTAATTCCTAATCGCCTAATTCCTAATCCCTAATTCCTAATCGCCTAATTCCTAATCGCCTAATTCCTAATCGCCTAATTACCAACCCTTTACAAATCAAAAAAGATGGTCCACTCACCGCCAGCTGGTTGTATTGTGCGCGAGGACAGCCCCAGAATCACAACCCAAGTATTTCCCGGTTTAAGAGGTAACGGCTCCCCATCAGGTGTTTCGAAGATAATCGGCCGCTCAGCTTGTGGGGCACGCCAACTGGCATAGTTCACCCTACCATCCCGGAACAACAATGCCGGCTGATATCCCTGTGCGTCTTGAATGACAATATCATGCAAACTGGGTGCATACTCAATATATTCCGCATACATCACGATCACATTCTCAAAAGCCACCGCTTTGTCATTGTTGCGGTCTGTCATGAGCGTCATGTCCAAAACGCCCCCTTGATCAGCCTCCTCCCACAAATGATAGTTCCCGAGTTCCGCATCATAACGCCATTCCATGATGCTGAAATTCGCATATTCGACACGCAAGTTCAACCCGCTGGCATCCCCCTCTGGCGGTTCGGATTGGAAGAACATGCCGCGCAAATCAGGAGGGGTATTATCAATACCCTTTTCTCGAGCGTAGTCTGTCATCGCAGATGAATCAGCAAAAACACCCGTTGCAGAATGTGTTGACTCTCCGCACATCGGCGGGCAGGGTAATTCATTGAAGGTCAGGGAGCGCTCACCCAAAATCTCGACCAAAACTTCATCCACTTGTGGGTCAGCATTACCGTAAGCCAATAGCCCCTGGTAGAGTTGGGCTAACTGGGCATCTACCAACCGTCCTGATCGCACCGGGCCAATCCTATCTACATCCTCACCGTAATAAACCGCCAGGAAGCGATTCATCTGGTGCCCGATAAAGTATTCAAAAACTAGATCAGCGCTGGTCAATCCCGCATGTGGACGCCCTTCACGCGGCCAGTTGGACACCTTAATCATCACCGGGCGCCTGTTGAGGACACTCGGATCAGAAACGGATAAACCCGTCAGCGGATTGACACCTTCTTCAAAATAAAAATCTAGCCACCTGACACTTTAACAAAATGTTAGTTGATTGGCAAGGAATCTCCACTAGAATTAGTTTGAAAACAAAAATACTAGAAACGGAGTAAACCAATGCCAATCAACC
>JAXHUT010000423.1:0-2201 GCA_034189405.1 Chloroflexota bacterium | reverse complement strand
GGATTGTATTAAGACTAGAGCATGCTTAGTGCTTTCCACCCTGTGCTTATTCTTTTGTTTTTAATAGGGTCGGTTAAATAGTTTTACTAACCTCATTCCCAAAGCCTTGTCACCCTTTACTTTTACTTTCCGCAGTAGAAAAGCACGCATTGGATCCATTTCCCCTGTGAACAATTTAACACCCACTTCACCATTCGCTTTAATGATAATATCAGGGAATTCTGCCTGACCTTCTTCAACCGAGCAAGTTTGATCTTCAATTGTGACAATCCAATTAGAAGCTTGTTTCCCAGTAAACTGGCACTCAACAACAACATCAATCCCCATTGCCTTTTCGGGAATGAAATAATCTGGTATTTTTTCCATTATTTCACGGACATTTATTTCAGCCATTTATAATTTCTCCTTTAATTTTTTTTATAGTAATCCAGGCGTTGCCCTTACGTCTTTTAATATCAACCGAAGCGTGACCATCAAAATACCCCAACTCTGCAATGCGAGATGGAGAGACAAAATGGCTGCGCATCATTAATATTTTTTCCCCCAGAGCAATCAGCTTTACGTAAAAATAATTGATATCCGGTTCTTCTATGATGATCAAACCATCCTGCTCAAGCACGCGCCACATTTCCTGCAATGTCTCTTGCTGGTTTCTTACATGATGAAATGCATCAACCATAATGATACGTTGAATCGAATCATCCCGAAAAGGTAAACGTTCAGAATTAGAATTTAAGGTGATTAAGCCTTTATCCTTTGCCTCTTTCAGCATATTGGCGGACGAATCCGCAACAAATAAATTCTTTACCTTCATCTTAAAGAGAACGCTGACTCTGCCTGTTCCCCCACCTAAATCAAGCAAGGTCTGATCTTCAGATACATCAGCGAAATCTACGATCTCGTGGTGGGTTCTCCTGCCAAAAACAAAATCGTAAAGGGGACTGATAAAATCAAAATGGTCAAATTTTGCCATAAAATCCTGTTAATGACTTCACTGAAAAAACGATAGGACAATAATACTCCAAATATACGATTCGCGAAAAAGGGAAAACTTTACTATAATAAAGGTACAAAACAAAATAGCGACAAGCCAAGGTATATCATGTTCAAAATGAATTTTTCTCATTTACAAATACCGCTCACCAGTCATATCGACGAATTACCAGAAAAATTACGAATAGGGCTGGAGAATTCCTGGAGCGGGGTCTTCTATCGGGATTTTTTCTGTCGAATAGACGAAACACCTTTTGAAGTCTTATATGCAGATTGCCCGTCCAGACCCAACGTGCCAGTGAATGTATTGGTAGGTTTGGAATTTCTAAAAGCTGGGAATGGCTGGACAGATGAGCAATTGTTTGAGCAGTTTGCCTACAATATTCAAGTTCGGTATGCCGTGGGGTATCGTCAATTAGGGGAAGGTCATTTTGAATTACGTACGCTTTATAATTTTCGAGAACGCTTGAGCCGTCATATGCAAGAAACCGGGATCAACCTAATGGATCAGGTCTTTGCCCAGGTTACTGATGAGCAAATTGAAGCTTACCAGATCAAAACCGGTCGGCAGCGGATGGACAGCACCCAGGTCGCTTCCAATATCAGGCAAATGGGGCGGATACAATTACTGGTGACGGTCTTGCAACGTGTCCCGAGGATGCTGAGCGAAGAAGACCAGGCACATTACGTTGAGGCTTTAGCACCTTATCTCAAGGGGCATGCTGGACAATACGTCTACCGCTTGAAGGGCGAGGAGATTGGCGACCATTTACAACGGATCGGTACACTGATGCAGCGATTGCTGGTCGAATTGAAGCCAGCCTATGAGGACGAACCGATCTACCAGGTTCTGGCGCGAGTGTTTGACGAGCACTTTCAAATGATTGATGGGGCTGTCCACAGCAAGCCCAACGATCAATTGAGCGCCAGTAGTCTGCAATCGCCGGATGACCTGGAAGCGACTTATCGCAACAAACGCGGCCAAGGTTTTCAAGGATACACGGCTAACATCACCGAAACCTGCGAACCTGACAATGAATTACAACTGATCACCAAAGTCCAGGTGGCGCCCAACAATGTGGATGATACTCAATTATTGGATGAGGCCTTACACGAGCTCAAAGAGCGAACAGAGCTGGACACGTTGTACACGGACGGGGGTTATGGCAGTCCGGAAACAGATGATGCATTGCGAGAAAACGATGTTG
>JAXHUT010000422.1:0-2671 GCA_034189405.1 Chloroflexota bacterium | reverse complement strand
TTGTTAAAAAGGACAGAATATCCATTTTTGTGTGCCTTTTGGAAAATATTGGGTTCACTTTCAACCTATCTGTGAACAGAACGAAGAATCAACCAAAAGTTTCACCCGGTTTTAGGAAAATTGGTATACAATTATTGTTGACGTGGAATTCCGGAATTATACAATTCGGCGAGTGATCTACAAGGTTTTTTTGTTGAATCGACCTTCTTCAAGTGGACATATTTATGAAAGAAGCTGAGAGATATGTTCCCAGGTGAGCAGTTTAATATCTTCTTGCCGAGCCAAAAAAGGTTCAACGTCCTGTCGGGCACTTTGGATTTCTTCCACGCTCAAATGTTGATGAAGGGCGGTTTTCCAGTTCCTTGCATTCAAGAATGTACCTTTCCATCCGGTCTGCGCCAAAGCGTTATTCAACATCTGGAAATTGGGGGCGGGCCAGGCGCGATCGCTTAGATACCAGACCAGATCGTAAATATCACGGCCCTTCAGATGTGGCCGTTGTAAAACAGCGTGAACTTTGCCTGCCAACAGAGACGCTTTATCATGGTGCTGCAAATTGAGAAAAAGTTCCCTGTGCCGGATCAGGCTTGTGCTTAATCCAGCGCCTTGCGGTGGGCGGGTATCCACTTCCAATTTGATCGAGAAATTTTGATCTGGATAGGGAGACAGTCCAAATTCAAACAACAGCCCTGGAAAACTAATAAAGGCGCTATGGACAACTTTCTCAACGTTGTATTTGACAGCGACCGGATACCCCTCCAGGGTCAGCTTGGCTTTGATACTTTCCAAGTACCCCAGAAATTCATAGCCTCGGTCCGGTCTTTCAAGCGCAAAATCCAGATCTTCCGAAAAACGCGGGAGCTGATAAAGAAACCGCAAAGCCGTTCCCCCATGAAAAGCCAAGGGGATCATCGCACCCTTTGCCTGCAGCTCGGCCAGGATTCTTGCCTGCAGATATTCTCGCATCCAGTTAAACGCTTGGACGGGATCCCCTGCTGTGGTAAGAAAATGCGCTAAATCGGATTTCATAAAGTTTGGTACCTTTCTCCAGCAGCTAATTGAGCTAAGTTGCCGACCGCTCGGACCAGTTTTGGTTTGCCAATTGCCGTCGCAAAATTCTGCATCCACTCTAAATCTAGAAGATCCATATTTTGCAAGCGTAAGGACTTGAGGAAAGTAGTTTGTTCCCCCTTTGGCGTTAGGTAGACCAGATCAAACAATGCTTTTTCAGGCCGGGACAGGAAAGCCCGTTGCGTGGGACTCATTTCCACAAGCTGGAACCCTGAGAACAAGCCCGGCTGAACGCTGCGGTAACTGAATTGGCTAAAAGGCGTGCTAATGGTCTGGGTGCGTTTGCGGCTGGTGACGCTGGTGATATTGGGGACTGCTTCGGGGATCAGCTCATAATAAGCCAGGGCAGATTGCAAACTGATGTATGATGGCGCAAGGAGCTGGTTAGCTAATGTGAAAGGATGGGGAGCCTCCTCACGATAAGGTTCTGCCAGGGTATACAACCCCCGGCGCAACCGGATCACCTTCCCGCTTTTCACCCACCGCGAAAGCTGCTTGTGAACCAGCGCCGTCGAGGTGTCACCTGCCAGGAGCAGGTTAGAAGAGAAAAGGGGCAGGTCTTTAACTTGGGCCAAAAGTGTTCTGAATTCCATTGTATTAACTTACCATAATAGGGAAGTTAATACAATGGTTTAGTTTATAAAGCCTTCAATTAAAAAACATGGGCAATAGTGTTCCAAACTCTCGATTCGATGAAAGGTGAAAACTTTATTAAACAGGTAAACAGCAAGAAGGTTTCAGCCAAAAGATTCAAGCAATTCCCAATAGAGGGTGTTGAAAATCGTTTTAAAAGTGGGGGAAAGACGATAAAAACAGGCTTGTTTGAAAGCCTCTGTCCCAATTATCCATATAAAAACACACCTAAAGCGGGGGATTGAAAAACGCCTTTCTGCTTTTGGGACAGCCTCAAATGAGTCTCTTGCATAGTTTTTTTGGTGCGGTGCGATCCTGCCTGGCGTACAACGGAACACCTTTAGGTGCATAGCCCAAAGGGCGTGAGGGTTCACCGCACCATTTATGGCATGGCGTTTAATTTCAATCTTGCCTAACCATATGATATTAGTCCATTACGACAAATCGGTGGGATGAAAAGCTTGTGCCTAATACCCAATACCTCGTACCTGATCCCTGATTACAAAAAATCGGCGGGATGACTCCACGTCGTACCTCCTCAGCACCTCAAGGTGTTCCGCTGCGCTCCAGGCAAGCA
The DNA here is from genome assembly GCA_034189405.1 of Chloroflexota bacterium. GTDB lineage: Bacteria > Chloroflexota > Anaerolineae > Anaerolineales > Anaerolineaceae > Brevifilum. The sequence continues at coordinate 390 of JAXHUT010000422.1, read as the reverse complement.
AGCACATCCCGCCCTACAAAGCGAGATTGCTTCTCTTCGATCGCAATACCCTTACGGGCACGTGTGACAGATGATATCACAATCCTTACAGGACACTGCGTGGTACCCTGCCGGACACGCGTGACAAAATGGGCACATATGACAGCAGAAATGCTACGAGCTACAAACTATCAGCTATGAGCTATTCGCTTTCACCTTTCAGCTTTAAGCTTTCAGCTACAAGTTACCAACTATTCCCTTTTCCCAACACACAATCATGTCAACACACAATCATTGCTGACTCTGGTTGTGACGTGGTAAACTACATGGCACAGGAATACACTATGAAAAAACCAATTATGCGGATAATTTATCCCTTTACAGCCATCGTAGGACAAAAGCGCATGCGGC
>JAXHUT010000421.1:0-2665 GCA_034189405.1 Chloroflexota bacterium | reverse complement strand
AAAAGATTTACTGACCGTTTTCTTCTGTTGAATCTTGATCTGTTGATTGCTTTTCATCCTTCTTTTCGCCTGCCAAGCCATCCTTGAAAGCACGGATGCCTTCGCCCATTTCTCCGGCAATTTTGCTAATTCTTCCCACCCCGAAAACAAGCAAAACAATCACTAAAACGATAATTAACTCAGGCCAACCAATCCATTTGGGCATTTCATTCTCCTCATTTATCCTTTTTTGCTAATGCTGCTAACAGTATACCTAATATATATAATCCAAACAACGGCGCCATCAATATCGCCATATTGATCGGGTCTGGCGTTGGTGTCGCGACAGCAGCGATCACAGCAATAATAATGATTGCAATGCGCCAGTGTTTTGCCAGACCTTTTGCGTCAATGATTCCCAGTTTTGCCAGAAGATATATAACCAATGGTGTTTCGAAACTCAAGCCTATCCAAAAAATCAGGCTAGTCACAAAATTAACATAATCTTTCCACTTTGGCAGCACGTTCGGCCCTGGAAATTCCACCAGAAATGGAAGGGCTGTCGGCAGCATGACAAAGTAGGCGAAGACTGCTCCTCCCAAAAACAATAGCGTTGCAATCGGAATTGCCCACAACACCCATTTTCGTTCTTTTACGGTCAAACCCGGGGAAACAAATAACATTACTTGGATTAAGATGAAAGGTAGGGCGATTATAAAACCTGCTAACATCGTCACTCGGAAATAAACGCTGAAATTTTCTGTGACCTGAATGGATAACAAGTTATCCAGTCCGCCAATTGGACGTGCCACCCATTCAAGCAGTTGATCACCAAAGATAAGACCGATGATAACACCCACGACCAATGCAGCGACCGAATATAACAACCGCTTACGCAACTCAGTAAGGTGTTCCCAAATGGTCAAATCTCGGCTTTGTTCGCTCATATCAATCTCTCGGTACCAATAAAATTAATTTAATAAGTATTTTATCATCTGCAATTAAGGATACCAAATTACTTAGCAATTTGTGAGAGTCGCTGCTGAAGGGTGCACTAAAAGTCTGTAGATTAACGCCACTCTGGGGCTTCCAAAGCGCGCAGCTCCTCTCCAAAAAAAGATACCAGGGACGTGCATCCTCCTCCGGACATTGCAAAGAACGTCGCACATCGCGGATTGCAGCCTTCAGGCTGCCTAATTTGGGAGGGAAGATTTCCTGACCAAATAGGGCAAGGGATGACCTTCCGTAGTCACTTGAAGGGTTAACTGTACCAACCTCAGACCTGCCGCTAGACAGCCAAAGATAAGAAACATCGCTTGTGATTTAAGGCGTCTAAGCCCAAATGACATTAGCATTAAATCTTGACGCTGGGGGTTTTCTACTACATTTTAGTGCGCCCCTGCTGAATATGCATTATTGTTGACACATCTGACATGATTAACCCAATCCATCACCCACCCAAAGGAATAATTTCTGAAAACCAATGATTGCCTATACGAAACCCACCAAAAACCATCTCGATCAAGTCTGCTTTTGCTAGAAATCCCTTCATATTTCAAGGTGTCCACTAAAATGTGGGATAATTGTCCTTAAATGTATCAACGTTCAATGACTTCTCAGATATTTTTCTGCGCAATCTGCTTAGCGCTCTTTATCCTCCCTGGCTGCTCTCTTGCGCTTGAAGGTGATTTTAAGGTTGATAATCGATCGGTCACAATCGTTTTCACGGCAACCCCTCAACAAATCAAAACCATCGAGCCCACCCTTCAGAGACAAACCCCCATACCCTCAGAGGTAATGACCAAGGCAACAAAAGAACACTCAATAAACTTAACCTGCATGAGACCATCTGAGGACTATTCCCGCATAGAAATCAACGGTCACAAACTTAATCAGCGAACATTTGAGATGCTCCAAACCGCACAAATACTATATGGCGGAATCATCGATATTACTGGCAATGGAATCACCCAGGGATCCTACACCAATGCCGTTGAAGCCAGTTTTGGAACCCATGCCGGCGGTGGTGCGGTCGATCTATCTGTGATGGCACCAGACACTTACACCATTCTTTATGAGGATATCGAACCTCTCATTAAAGCCCTTCGTTCAGCAGGCTTCGCGGCCTGGTATCGTGATCTGGATGACCTATACGATGGCTCCCCCGCCCACATTCATGCCATCGCAATTGGTGATCGTGAACTTTCCCTGGCTGCCAGGGAACAGCTTGCCGGACCCTTTGGCTATTTTTGGGGCTACAACGGGCTGCCCACCAGGGACAAGAACCCCATTCGTGATGCTCATGGCGGTCCAATCCTGTGTGACTGGATGCTCAAAAAAGGCTATCCGGATAAAACAGCAACACCTTCGCCGGACGAAAAAATACCATGAGCTGTGTGAAATCCCTCAATTTAGATGGTTTTTATAAGATTCTTATGCGGTTTTCCTTGACAAAGCAATGTTTATAAAATACAATGCTAATCCTGATGCGGGGTAGAGCAGTGGTAGCTCGTCGGGCTCATAACCCGGAGGTCCTTGGTTCGAATCCAAGCCCCGCTACTGAAAATTGAAGAGACCGTTACAACATCTCAAGAGAGTGCATATCAACAAGAGCTTTGTTTTGCTCTTCTCAGTTGATGAAGAGAACAATATTGTTTTTTTCAAACAATATTGCCATCATGATCAA
>JAXHUT010000420.1:0-3223 GCA_034189405.1 Chloroflexota bacterium | reverse complement strand
GCACCATAACACTCGATGGTAAAATAAACTTGTCCGCTACTCATAAAAAGATTCCCGAATGGCTAAACTTAAAAAAAGAGCAAAACGATATCTTCGAGGAAAATTTAGGGCAGACCTAACTGCTGGGTTAACCGTGGCTATGGTTGTTATTCCCCAATCCATGGCATATGCTGCGATTGCGGGCGTTAACCCGATTTATGGTTTATTCACGGCGATCATTCCCACTGTGATTGGCGCGCTTTTTGGCAGCTTTCCTTTTCTGGTTACCGGCCCTACAAATCCAACGGCCCTGGTAACTGCCAGTGTATTATTAGGTTATGCAGACCGTTCAGACTACCTGGAGCTCGTCCTGGCCCTGGCAATTCTGGCAGGATTGTTCAAACTCATCCTTGGTTTACTAAAATTAGGATCCATCACGCGTTATATCTCAAACTCTGTCCTGGTCGGGTTCCTTTCTGCAGCTGGCATTTTGATCATAGCAGGGCAATTGGGAAATCTCACAGGGTTATCCCTCCCGAAGTCGGGAGGTGTATGGACAATTACATCCAGCTTATTTCAAAACCTGAAAGAGATCAACCCCTTATCACTCATTATTGGTATTACCAGCATATGTATTATGCTGGTGATCAGATCCCTCAAACGAAAACTGCCTGCTGCTTTGATAACAATAATTATCACAAGTCTCCTGGTGTATTTAACAGGTTGGAACCAGAGTGGCATCCGTCTTGTGACCGATTATGGATTGCCAGAAAAACTCGGGTTGAGTTTTCATATCCCCGACATCTCCCTCGGTGAATATTTCTCTTTAGGAATTTCAGGGGCAGCTGTTGCCTTGTTTAGTGTAATGGAAGCTGTTTCCATTGCCAAATCCATGAGCCAGATGACGGGTGATCATCTTGATCCCTCTAAGGAAATGATCGGCCAGGGTCTGGCGTCCTTTGTCGGTGGATTTTTCTACTGCATGCCCTCTTCAGGCTCGCCCTCGAGGACCGTTATTAATGTCGTCAACGGCGCCAAGACCCGGTTTGCGTCCATCCTTTCGGGGTTAAGCGTATTAATCTTTCTATTGTTGTTTTCCAGATTGATTGGTTACATACCCATTCCCGCATTGGCTGCCGTTGTGATCGTTTCATCGGCGGGATTGATAAATATCGCCCTGATCAAGCTCACATGGCAAAGCCGATTAAATAGTCGGATCGTGATGCTTATCACCTTCGTTTCTTCTTTAATTCTGCCCCTGGAATACGCAATTTATTTAGGTGTTATCTCCACAATCTTGATTTACCTGGGCGAAAGCGGCCAGGTTAAGATTAATTACATTCTTGAAGATGAGGATGGTCAATTTATCGAGCAGCCCCTGAATCGTATTGAAAAACAAAATCCAAGAATAGCAATCTTAAATGTCGAAGGTGATCTGTATTTTGCTGCTATTGAAAGCTTGCAAGAACAAGTTGAACGAATATTAAAAACGGATATTAAAGTTTTAATCCTGCGCTTTCGACGCACACATTTACTGGCAAGCACGGGCATTATTGCATTGAACCAAATCATCCGTAAAGCAAAAGAACAGGATGTGGATATGTTGTTTTGCGGTATTCAAGAAGAAATTCGGGGACCGCTTGAAGACGCCGGCGTGATCAGAACTATAGGGACTTCTCGAATATTCATTGCCAGTGATATTATTTTTGATTCCACGCAACGCGCTTTGGAAAAAGCAAAAGAAATACTAAATGCTCGGGAACGCTCCTGATACATGCCTAATTAAGCGTTCATTATGGATGGTAAGAAAAATTCTCCACGACCGATTGAAAATTAAGAATAAACGATCTTCCCATTCACCATGGTCAAATGGACATTAAGGTCATCATCGACCGCGATCAAATCAGCAACCTTGCCCACTTCAATGCTGCCGCGCCGATTCCCCTCACCTATCACGCGAGCAGGATTGATTGTTGCCATTTTGACCGCATCCATCAATGGAACACCAACAGCCTGGTTCATATTTCTCACACATTGATTTAATACGGCTGTGCTGCTAGCAATTGTTCCATCTTCTTGAGTCGCTTTTCCATCAGAAACGTAAATCTTTTCCCCAAGTAGATGATATACCCCATCAGGTAATCCTGCTGCTTCCATGGCGTCGGTAACCAGAACAATCCGATCCGCGCCAATGCATTTAAGTAAAACCTTCATCGCACCAGGATGAACGTGTACCTTGTCCGCGATAAGCTCTGCTGTAACATTTTCAGAAGCCATGACAGCACCAACAATACCCGGTTCACGATGGTGAAGCCCTGTTTGTGCATTAAAGATGTGGGTTATGAGGGTCCAATGGGATTCAATTGCCTCAACGGCTGTTTGATAATCAGCTGTACTGTGTCCAATTGCCACAACGACCCCAGCTTCAGCGAATAGTTTTGCCACCTGATATGCACCAGGAAGTTCTGGGGCTATTGTGATCTGCTTTATCCAACCCTCTCCTACTTTCAGATACCTCTTTGCTTCCTCCAGGCTTGGATTGCGAATCCAGGCTGGATTTTGAGCACCTTTTTTCTCAACGTTCATAAACGGACCTTCAAGGTGAATGCCCAACCCGCTTGCACCAGGTAGACCTTTCTTAAATTCAACGACCAATGCTTTGATTTTTTCAACAAGACCCTCTTGGGTTGACGCGGTGATAGTCGTTAGAAACCCTGTGACACCGAAGCGAACAACCCAATTTGAATATTCAGCCAATCCTGCTGCCAAATTTCCTTCACCAAAGGTGATTCCATGACCCCCATGAACATGGATATCAATCAGACCGGGCATGATTGAATAATTTTCCAAATTCAGACGGTTGCCAGTTACTTTTGGCGCTAAATCTAATGGGCCAACAAACTCAATCTTCCCATCATCACCCACAATGACTGTCCCCTGTTGAAATTTCTCAGTGGGTGTTAATATTTTTGCTCGCTCCAAGATCACTGCCATTGATAGACTCCTCATACACTTGTTTCTAAAACGAATTGCTTTTTTAAATCATAAATTATTATTTCAAGTAAATTTTTCACCAATATACTTTGTGTAATTTTACCCGCATCCATTATCTTTCAGAAAATACCCTGCGGTATAATCTAATTCATGGAAATTGCTGTGATTGGCGGCGGTGCATCAGGAATAATGGCGGCATTGAATGCTGCCTGGAGTGGCGCATCCGTGACTTTGTTTGAGCGGAACGCTT
>JAXHUT010000042.1:0-4652 GCA_034189405.1 Chloroflexota bacterium | reverse complement strand
TTTCAGGAGAAATCTTAATGAAACTCAAATTCAGCTATCAGACTTTAGGTAAGATCTTAATTGTCCTATCTTCTTTAGGCTTGTTGTTTTCTGTTGCTGGAATAATTTTGATCTGGGTGTTTAAACCAGGATTGCAGCGCAATATTTTAGGGGTTAGTGGATCCATCGAAGATACACTCAGTAACACAGACCAGGGTTTGATCGTTCTTGATAGCGCACTTGACAATGTCAACAGTAATTTGGAAATTTTAGTTACAACATTTGATAATCTCGATGGGACAATCAATGGAATCTCAACTTCCCTAGATTCCTCTGCTGTACTGGTGGGTGATGATCTTCGCCAAACACTTCTCGAGACTCAAATTGCATTATCCTCAGCTGCCACCAGCGCAGAGCTGATTGATAATACATTATCGATTATTGCTGCAATACCTTTTTCAGGCGCAAAATATCAACCGGAGGTGCCTTTACACATCAGCCTGGAGAATGTTGCTGCTAGTATGGATGACATCCCAAATTCTTTAGAAACAATGGAAATAAGTCTTTCCGCCACATCCGAAGGTTTAGTTTTATTAAAGGATGATTTATCCGAATTATCGGATGACCTGGCTAAATTTGAAACGGATCTGGTCGATGCACAAGACATTTTGGTTGAATATCGCAGGATAATTACGAACACAGAATCTCAAATAAGTAACTTTAATCAAAATTTACCAAGAAACCTTACACTAATCGTCTTATTTATATCAGGAACCCTCTTTTCACTTGCCATTGCACAATGCATTGCGCTTTTTCAAGGCATCGCCTTTGTTGAAGGTGAAAAACAAGTTGTCAATCTCGCAGACATCTCGCGAGAATAAAATCAATTCAATTAACCCACCACAATCAGGAGAGCTTATGAAACATTTTCTTGACATAGCTGATTTCTCACAGCAGGAAATCAACGATTTGCTTGATTTGAGTATAAAACTCAAAAAAGAACTAAAATCAGGCGTATTTCGGCCCATTCTAAAAAACAAGGTCCTTGCGATGGTTTTTCAAAAACCAAGCTTGAGGACGCGGGTCAGTTTTGACATGGCAATGCGGACTTTAGGCGGAGACGCCTTATATTTATCACCGCAGGAAATTGGATTGGGCAAACGCGAATCCATTGCAGATGTAGCAAGGGTTTTGTCTAGATATGTTCAGGTAATCATGGCGAGGGTTTTTTCCCACGAACATATTCTTGAATTGGCAAAATGGTCACAGGTGCCTGTCATCAATGGGTTGAGTGATTATAATCATCCTTGCCAGGCAATGGCAGATGCCCTCACAATATATGAGGAATTTGGCAGTCTCAAAGGTCGCACGGTTTCTTATATTGGCGATGGCAATAATGTTGCGGTTTCACTGATGAAAGTTGTCACAAAACTCGGCGCTGATTTCAGAATTGCCAATCCTGAAGGCTACGACATGCCAGAAGAAGATATCATCTTAGGCAAAGAATTAGCATCGGTAACAAGTCGTTCTGTTACTACGATGCGAGATCCAATGGATGCAGCAGAAGGTGCAGACGTTATCTACACAGATACATGGACAAGTATGGGTCAGGAAGAAGAAGCGAAGAAACGAGAAAAAGTCTTCCCTCCCTATCAAGTCAATCAAGATGTCGTCAGCGTTGCAAAACCTGACGCCATTGTCATGCATTGCCTTCCTGCCCATCGCGGTCAGGAGATAACCGATGAGGTGGCAGATGGCCCACACTCACGACTATTTGTTCAAGCTGAAAACAGAATGCACGCACAAAAAGCAATCTTAGTAGAATTACTTGGAGGAGACCCAAATGCAAAATAGCAATTACTTTATTCAACTTGAAGATGAATACGGCGCCCATAATTATCATCCCCTGGATGTTGTCATTGAAAGAGGGGAAGGAGTTTGGGTTTATGATGTTGAGGGCAATCGTTATTTAGACTGCCTGAGTGCCTATTCAGCATTAAATCAAGGACACAATCACCCCAAGATTAAAAAGGCGATGATTGAACAGCTTGATCGACTCACCCTGACATCCAGGGCTTTTCGAAACGACCAGCTGGGTTTGTTTTACAAAAAACTTTCCGACATGACTGGTTATGAAATGTCTTTGCCTATGAACAGCGGCGCTGAAGCTGTTGAAACAGCAATTAAAATTGCCAGAAAATGGGCTTATGTCACTAAGAAAATTCCTCGATACGATGCTGAAATTATTGTCGCTGAAGGAAATTTCCATGGCAGGACAACAACGATCATCTCCTTCACATCAACGAAGGAATACAAGTATGATTTCGGTCCTTTCACGCCTGGTTTTGTCATAGTGGAATACGGCAGCATCGAAGCCATCGAAGCAGCTATCAATGAAAATACGGCCGCGATTATGCTTGAGCCGCTCCAGGGAGAAAATGGCATCATCCTTCCTCCCAAAGGGTATCTAAAAGCAGTAGAGAAGCTTTGCAAAGAAAACAACATTCTATTCATCGCAGATGAAATCCAATCAGGTCTTGGACGCACAGGTGCATTATTTGCAGCACAGCATGAAAATGTACGTCCCGATATTACTGTGATAGGAAAAGCGCTTTCTGGTGGGTTCTATCCCGTCTCAGCTGTCCTTGCGGACAAAGAGATATTGGGTCTATTCCAACCTGGCGATCACGGTTCAACCTTTGGTGGCAGCCCCCTCGCTGCAGCTGTAGGAATTGCTGCGCTTGAAGTCATTGAAGAGGAAAACCTGATTGAAAACGCCCAAAAAATGGGCGAATATATACTCGAATATCTTGAGGAAATCCCCAAAAAGAACATCAAAGATATTCGCGGTAAGGGTTTATTAATTGGCGTTGAACTTAAGCACGAACTAGGTGGGGCACGCCGGTTTGCCGAGGTATTGCAAAAGAAAGGTATTCTTGTTAAAGAAACTCATGAACATATCCTTCGACTTGCACCACCTCTGATCATCGATCAACCAACCGTTGATTGGATGCTGCCTATTTTACGAGAAGTCCTTTTGCTGGATTAGCGTTAACATCAAGGGAGTTTACCATGTTACGTTTTGCGAAGATTGTGTGTACTTTAGGACCAAGCAGCAATACCAAGCCCATGATACAATCATTGATTTTGGCTGGTATGAATGTTGCCCGGCTAAATTTTTCCCATGGTACACAAGAAGGCCATGCTATGCTTATTGATCTGATCAGGGAAATATCTGATGAAATGGGCGTTTCAATAACGATCCTTCAGGATTTGCAGGGACCAAAACTTCGCATTGGTAAACTCCCAAAAGGAATAATCGAGTTAAAAGCTGGCGACCAGGTAACATTGAGCTCTTCAAATTCATTTGTTGTGGACGAAGAGGACATTCACATCCCTTTTGAGATACCAGATCTTCACAAAGCATTGAAACCCACTAACCATATCCTGCTAGATGATGGACAAATTGAAATGGAAGTCCAATCGATTGATGGCAAAAGAATTGAAGCTGTGGTCATCCTAGGAGGGATATTGAAATCGAACAAAGGGGTAAATCTCCCCGGTGCAAACTTAACAATACCGATATTCACAGAAAAGGACCGTAGTGACTTAAAATTTGGACTTGACAAAGGTGTTGACATGGTCGCCATCTCTTTTGTAAAAACCGCAGATGATATCATTGCTGTGCGAAATGCAATTAATGAATTATCTCCCATTGAAAAGGTTAGAAAAACACCCATTATTGCAAAATTGGAACGTCCTGAAGCCCTACATGAATTAGGCGAAATTATGAAGGTCACTGATGGTGTCATGGTAGCACGCGGTGATCTTGGTGTTGAAATGTCCCCAGCAGCCGTTCCCATTGCACAAAAAGAGATCATAGCCTGCGCCAATTCCCATGCAAAGCTGGTGATTACAGCAACACAAATGTTAGATTCGATGATCAATAATCCCCGACCAACACGTGCTGAAGCCACGGACGTAGCAAACGCTGTTTTTGACGGGACTGATGCTGTCATGTTATCTGGGGAGACTGCAGCTGGTCGATATCCTTTAGAGAGCGTGAAAATGATGGCTTCTATCATTGAAACCGCCGAGAAAAATCTTGCGAAATGGGGAAACGTATCTTTTAAAACAGAAATGGCGGAACAAAGCGACCCCGTTTCCATCACTCGTGCAGCAAGGGAGTTAGCAAACGATCGAAATGTCGCTGCCATTGTTGTCTTCACCCAGTCCGGTAGAACAGCTAGGTTGATGTCTAAGACAAGACCTGATGTTCCTATCCTTGCTTTTACACCGGAATTAAATACTTATCGACAAATGAGTCTATATTGGGGTGTAACCCCCCTCTTGGTACCCTACGCTGATACCCTCGAAATGATGATCAAACATGTTGAAACGGCAATCGCCACGACAACAAACCTCAAAAAGGGGCAGCAAGTCATCCTGATCTCGGGTTTCCCTGTAGGCGCCTTCAGGCAGCCAAATCTCGCCCTCTTACACACTTTGGGTGATATTTAACCAATAGTCTGCCCTCTTCCATGCCAAAACGAGGGAAAAGTCCCCTCCTTTTAGGACAGCCTCGATTGAGCTAAGGGTATCAATAATCTTTATGGGGAAAAGTCTCCTGACCACGCAATGAAAAGTATGTCTTTTTAGGAGTGCGGACTTTA
>JAXHUT010000419.1:0-2309 GCA_034189405.1 Chloroflexota bacterium | reverse complement strand
CAACAACGGGATTTCGGTGCAGCCTAATATCACACCTTGCGCACCTCTTGATTTCAGCTCGGCGATTACATCCAGAAAAGCTTTGCGTGATTCCTCCCGAATGCTCCCCTGCACAAGCTCGTCGTAGATGATACGGTGCACGGTTTCTCGTCTGTCTTCTGTGGGGATCAGCACCCTCAATCGGTGATCTTTTTCCAGTTTGCCCCGGTAAAAATCCCCTTCCATGGTGAAGCGGGTGCCCAGCAAGCCTACGGTGCCCAGACCCTTTTCGCGAATTGCATCCGCGGTTGCATCGGCTATATGCAGGAGTGGGATATCAATGGCCGCCGACACCTCTGGTGCCATGCGGTGCATGGTATTGGTGCAGATCACCAGGAAGTCCGCCCCGCCCCGTTCAAGTCGTTTTGCGGCATTGATCATCGCCTGTGTCAGGGCTTGCCAATCCCCAGCGTGCTGCAGCTTTTCGATCTCGGCAAAGTTGACGGAGTACATCAGGCTTTGCGCCGAGTGCAGTCCGCCCAGACGTTCCTTTGTGGTTTCGTTGATGATGCGATAATATTCAATGGAGGATTCCCAACTCATCCCGCCCAGCAGCCCGATGGTTTTCATGTCGCTTTGTCCTTTCTTAAACTGACTTGTCTCAGATCGACCTTCAATTATTAATCCTTCTGAATTCTTCCATATTCACCGTTTTATTTTCAAGCCGTGCAGCCTCTGCGGCAAACGCCATCAAGTGGCTTTCAAGTGAATCCCGGGCACCGGTCAGGGGCGGCTTTTGTCCCCGCATGGCTTCAACAAAGCGTCGCATCAGGCCGACGTCCCCACCGCCGTGACCGGACGTTTGATCGACTTCGCTCGGGAAAGTATAGCGGTCGATGTGATGGGTAGCATGGTCGTGTACTTTAATCCAGGTTTGGCTGTAGGAGAATTTTCCTAGCAGCGTCGCGCGGGAGCCGTCAATCCGTAAGGTACGTCCTTCCTGGTGAGAATGCCCGTGCATGGTCAGGGTGGCTGTTATCCCGCTTTCAAAGATCATGCTGACAATTTGGTGATCGACGACGTTGTTGTCGCAATGGTAGACACAACGTCCGTAGGGGCCTGTCTTGAGGGCTTCCATCACAACCTGGTCGCTTTGCGGGGTTTCGGTGAGGGTGCTGCGCGGCCAGCCGCTGTATTCCGTCAGGGTTTGCAAGGGCGGGATGAGCTTGCCGATGTCCCTGGCTAAATTTGGTTGGTTTAAGGTCAGATTGCCAAAAAAACGCAGCAGCGGGTTAGCGGCTCGACTGACAGCTTGTTTGATGGGGATGCTCTCAATGTAGATGCGCGGTGCGTAGAAAGGGCAGGTCTCCGCTGCAGGGCAGCCGTCGGTACAGCGCTCCGGCGCGCCCTGGGGTGCATTTTCAGCCCGAAAATGGCGTAAATTTCCCACTGAACTGAGATGGGTGCATTTTTCACCCAGGAACCAGTACAGCAAATCGAGGTCATGGCAGCACTTAGCCAGGATCATAGGTGCGCTGACATCCATATTACGCCAGTTACCCCGAACATAGCTGTGTGCCATATGGAAATAAGAGACGTTTTCAGAATGGGAGATGTTGATGATCTGTCCTAATTGTTCCGATTTAATGATCTCGTTTACCTTTTGGAAGAAGTCAGTGTAGCGAAGGACGTGGCAAATCACCAGAATCTGGTCTGTTTCTTCCGCAGCTTGGATAATGTGCAGGGTTTCGCTGAGGGTGGTCCCAATGGGTTTCTCAAGCAGCATATCATAGCCGGCACGCAAGGCAGCAATGGCGGAATCGTGGTGGATTTCGTCCTGGGTGGCGTTAAGCACCGCGTCGGCGATCTTGCCGGCTTTCAGGGCATCCTGCCAGCTTTCGAACTGGTTTTTGGTAGGGATGCCATGGGCGTTAGCAAATTTTTGGCGCCTGATCGGGTTGGGTTCCGCCACAGCAACGAACTGGATTTGATCGGGGTGCTCGAGGGCATACGGTCCGTAGGAGTCACCGCCGCGGTTCCCGGCGCCGAATAATAAAACCTGGATGGGTTGTGGCATGCGTTTCTCCTTTGATGAGCCCTCGGTAGGATTATAACATCCAGCGACGCGAAAATGATAGAATAGTTTTTAAGAAAGGAACCGGAGATGGATCATAAATTATTGATTCGTATCGAAGATGCGGCTTTGAACGCCTGGCCGGCACGCCGCCAGATGATTTTGGACGGGTGGCTGCTGCGTTTTGCCGAGGGGTACACCAAGCGATCAAATTCTGTCAATGTACGTTTTGATTCCAGGCTGCCGCTGGCGGAAA
>JAXHUT010000418.1:0-2439 GCA_034189405.1 Chloroflexota bacterium | reverse complement strand
TCATCAATAAATACCAGTAAACAAGCTCTTTCCGCCCTATCTTCCAGCCAGTTATGGGGAGACCCATCGATTTGGACCAGTTCTCCACGGTGTTTCATTCTTTCTCGCATGGGGTGTGGGTGTTCCACTTGCCGTACCTTTGGGCTATGGAGACCCGCCTGGATCATCATCTGTCGGACCGTTTCCTTGCTGACCTTGATCCCGTCTCGTTCCCATAGCTTCTCACTGGCAAGAGTTGGCCCAAAACCCTTATAATCTGTTTTTAGTTTATTCAGGATCTTTTTCTTTTTTTCTTTTGGCATGCGGTTGTTGCTGGGTTTCCCTCGGTGACCTGAAATAATACCTTCCGGCCCTTGCCCCCGGTATACTCGTATAAGCCGTCTAAAGTGTCGGGGTGATATCCCGATACGCTTTGCTCCCTCCTTTTGTGTGATCCGTTTTTCTTCTGCCATTCTCAAGATTTCGCTTCGTTTGATTTCTTCTTTACTCATGGTAATGATCCTATTTTTCGTCATATCCTATTCACCTCCAATAGGACATTTTAACTTTGCTCAAATAGGACATTACTACTTTGCCCTGACAAAAAATCGTGATGCGCTTGACTATTGCGTTTCAGTTGGCTATAATGCTATCTTGCGCTTTGCGTTGATTAATCTATTTAAATAGATCTTATTTTGTAAGAATCCCGGCAACTATAGTTTCCCAGGAGAGTTTAATGGCAGATTTATTGCCCATCAAATCATACACACGTATTCCGGTTGGATTGGACTTACCGAAATTAATACAAGTACAAATGGATTCCTTTGAGCGGTTTAAGCGAGAAGGATTCCATAGTTTATTTGCGGAAATATCCCCGATCGAATCTTATAACAAAGGCATGCAGCTTTATTTTCCCACAGGGGATGACTTTTCAAAAGAATGGGGTTTAAAATTCTGGTATGAAGCGCCCAAGAATACCATTGAGGAATGTCTTGAGCGAGATCTTACCTATGCATCGCCGCTTTATGTGACCGTGCTGTTAAAAGGAAAGGAAATCCCTGAACCGATCAAACAAGACCTTTTCATGGGCGATTTCCCAGAGATGACTCCTAAGGGTACCTTCATTATTAATGGCACCGAGCGGGTGGTTGTAAACCAGTTAATCCGCTCACCAGGTGTTTATTTTGAACGAGAACTTGATCGGGCGACAGGTCGCTATCTTTCATCAGCGAAAATGATCCCTGACCGGGGTGCCTGGATGGAACTCGAGACCCGCAAGCATGATTACATCATCATCAAATTCAACCGACGGCGCACAACCCCTATCACGGTGTTCTTACGTGCGCTGGCTGAAGTTGATGATGGTATGCCAGAAGAAAACAGCCCTATCAAAACCGGCTCAGATGAAGAATTAATCGAATTATTTAAAGATGTCGATAATAACCCCGATCGTTTATTTATCCCATCATCAATTAACCAGGAGCCAGATTGGGAACCTTATCTTGCTGATGAAAAGACGGTTGCACAGGCTGCTTTGATTGAATTCTTCAAGCGTCTGCGACCAGGAGACCCACCTACATTAGAGAACGCCAAAGATTTTCTTGAAGAACAACTTTTTGATTATCGTCGTTATGACCTTGAAAGGGTTGGTCGTTATAAGCTGAATCAAAAATTGGACCAGGATATACCAATCAGCCATCGTACGATTACAAAGTCCGATATTGTTTTGATTGTGCGTCGTATGATTGAGATCAATAATGGTGTGGCGCGCGGTGATGATATTGACCACCTTGGCAATCGCCGTGTGAAAACCGTTGGCGAGCTGATTCAGAATAAACTGCGGGTTGGTTTGCGCCGAATGGAACGCGTCATCCGTGAGCGTATGTCAATCCGTGATCAGGATCAGGTTTCACCAACGAGTTTGGTTAATATACGCCCTGTTGTGGCTTCGCTGCGCGAGTTTTTCGGATCCAGCCAGTTATCCCAATTCATGGAAGAGACAAACCCGCTCTCCGAGCTGCGCCACAAACGGACCCTGTCAGCACTGGGTCCGGGAGGTTTGCGACGTGAGCGTGCTGGCTTTGACGTGCGTGACGTTCACCATACGCATTATGGGCGTATTTGTCCGATTGAAACACCAGAAGGACCAAATATTGGCTTGATAGGTCGTATGGCAACCTATGCTACGGTTAATGAATATGGTTTTATTGAAACACCCTATCGCAAAGTTCTTAAGTCGTTGCGACCAACAGATGATCTTGTCGGTCGCCAATTACGGGAAGATATTAAAGACCCTGAGACGGATGAAGTTATTGCTGAAAGCGGCGAACGAATAACAAAAGCTTTGGCAAAGAAGTTGTCCAAGTTTGATCGTGACAGGATTTTGATAACGCCCTTTGTCACGGAAGACTATCAATATTTGTCCGCAGATCGCGAAGATAAGTTTGTGATTGCGCAGGC
>JAXHUT010000417.1:0-12393 GCA_034189405.1 Chloroflexota bacterium | reverse complement strand
CAACAGCCTCCATCATTGGACCCAACACCTGCTTCAGGCAAATCGAATTTGTCGGCATCCTCAAAGGAACCCAAAACCGCGACCTGGCTGAAACATTTGTGGACTTTATGCTCAGCACCCCCTTCCAGGAGGACATCCCAATGCAAATGTTCGTATTTCCAGTCAACCCGGATGCGAATTTGCCAGAGGCATTTGTAAAAAACGTTCAAATACCCGACCAACCCGCCACATTAGCCCCCGAGCTGATCGATGAAAACCGTGAAGCTTGGATTGATGCCTGGATGGAGACCGTTTTACCTTGAGCGCCTTCGCTGCCCGAATACGACATTGGGCAAAAAACCCCACCTGGCGGGCAGTAGCATTTTGGTCTCTGCCGGTAATATTCCTCGGGTTCTTTTTCTATCAACCTTTGCTGGCATTATTCAACTTGTTGATCTCGCCAGAATGGGGGTTCAGTTTTACCGATCTCAACCTGGATAAAATTTGGGTCCCCCTCAGATTTACCGTTTTCCAGGCGTCGCTATCAACCCTGTTGACCCTGATCATCGGTTTGCCCGGGGCATGGCTGTTCACCCACTTCAACTTTCCCGGGAAAAAAGCCTTAAGTACATTAACAACGCTGCCGTTCATTTTGCCGACGGTTGTCGTCGCTGCCGGTTTCAACGCCCTTTTGGGGGCTCGTGGATGGGTCAACCTGGGATTGATGCGCTTGTTCAGCCTTCAATCCCCCCCCATTCAATTTCTGAACACCTTTGGGGCGATCCTGACAGCCCATGTTTTCTATAACACCACCATCGTCATACGTGTGGTCAGCAATGCCTGGGCGAAGCAAAATATCCGCCTGACCCATGCGGCAAAAGTCCTGGGTGCAAGCCCATGGCAGACCTTCAAGGAAGTCACTCTGCCTTTGCTAAGACCCTCAATTTTTGCTGCTGCCCTGCTGGTGTTTTTATTCAACTTCACCAGTTTTGGCGTGGTGTTGATGTTAGGTGGGCCGCAGTATGCAACACTGGAAGTTGAGATTTATACTCAAGCTCTGCACCTGCTCAACCTCCCCCTCGCCAGCGTGCTTTCTATCCTGCAGCTGGTATGCACATTAATCATCACCCTTGCACATCGCCGGTTAAGCGGCCAACAGGCGCTTCAAATTTCACCAAGCGCCCAGGTAATTAGCCTACGAAAACCCAAAAAGGGGCTTGAGAAAATATTAGTGATCCTGCTTGTGATCACATTGTTCAGTCTCTTGGTTGCCCCCATGGCGTCCCTTGCTTTGCGATCCTTTGTCAAACTGGAAGCAAATCGCGGGGAACGCGGTGAAATTCAGCGCGGTTTTACCCTGGACTATTATAAAGAACTGGGGGTCAACCGACGCGGCTCCCTATTCTACGTACCGCCGATTGCAGCCGTAAAAAATTCCTTTATATTCGCCCTGATAACGATATTGATCACCCTCTTTTTCGGACTGCTCGTTGCTTACGCCCTTCAACAGAATAGCCCTGTCAATAAAATCCTCGATCCCCTGCTGATGCTCCCTTTAGGTGCATCAGCCATTACCCTGGGCTTGGGATTCATTATCGCCTTTAATCGACCGCCCTTCAGCAGCTTGAACTTTCCAATTCTTCTACCGATTGCTCACAGCCTGGTCGCCCTACCCTTTGTCGTTCGAACTCTCAGCCCCGCCCTGCAAAGCATTCCCTATTCACTGCGCAGCGCTGCAAAAGTACTCGGTGCCCCACCCTTCAGGGTTTGGCGAGAGGTGGACTTGCCATTGATGGCACCCTCCTTATTGGTGGGCATCATTTTTGCGTTAACGATCTCCCTGGGAGAATTTGGTGCCAGCACCTTTCTATCCCGACCTGAATACCCAACCCTGCCGGTGGCAATCTTTCGCTATATCTCACAACCCGGTGCTATGAATTACGGCCAGGCATTGGCGATGTCCACAATATTGATGATTGTTTGTGCGGGTGGTATCCTTGTCATAGAACGGCTTCGCCTACCTGGTAAGGACTTATTTTAATGCTCACGGTTGAAAATATCGAAAAATCCTACGAGGGAAAACCACTTCTTAAAAAGGTTTCGTTTGTCGTCGAACAGGACGAGACCACTTGCCTTTTGGGTTCATCTGGCAGCGGTAAAAGCACACTGCTGAGGATCATCGCCGGTCTTGAGGAGCCAGAAGGCGGTCGTGTGTTATGGAAAGGCCAGGACATGGCGGGGACACCAGCGCATCAACGGCATTTTGGCTTGATGTTTCAGGATTACGCACTCTTCCCACACCAAAATGTTGCTGAAAATATCGCTTTTGGACTCCGCATGCAGAATTGCTCCCAGGCTGAAATCCAGGAACGCGTCAAGAACGCATTGGAAACCATCAATATGATTGATTTTCCAGACCGAAAGGTGACAGAATTGTCAGGTGGCGAACAGCAGCGTGTTGCCCTAGCAAGGGCATTAGCACCTCAGCCGCGTTTACTGATGCTGGATGAACCATTAGGTGCCCTCGATCGTACCCTTCGGGAACAACTCAGCAAAGAATTGCGCCGCATCCTGAGAGATACAAAAGTGCCAGCCATTTACGTCACCCATGACCAGGAAGAAGCCTTTTCAATAGCAGACCGATTGCTGCTATTACACGATGGGATCATCTTGCAGAGTGGCGCACCCCATGAAATCTATCACCATCCAAAAAACGTCTGGGTGGCAAAATTCTTTGGGCTTGGCAACCTTATTGAAGGTCGTGTGGTTGAACGGTCGCCGCTGAAGGTTGATACCCCCATGGGAATCTTTCAGGCGAGTTGTGAACAGGAACCACCGCAAACTGGCCAGAAGACAACCTTGCTCTTCAGACCCACCCGGGCTTGTCAATCTGAAGAAAATTGTCTTAATCAAATCACCGGCGTGGTTGTTGACCAGGTTTTCCAGGGTGAAGCCTATCATCTGACGCTTAAAATCAACAAAAGCGTCCCCCTATTTAATGTAAGCTTGAGGGTACCAGTGCCTGTTGGAGATAAGTTAACCATTAACTTTAATCCTCGTGATGTGCCTTGTTTGGGAGATGAAGGAGATCAGTCATGATCCAGGACAATGATTTGGTGAACATCATTAAAATGAACACCCGGTATGAAGAGGTTTGGCGTTATCCAGGCCGCATTATCGCAAGAGAACCACACAGCTTGCTGGTTGAAGCTTTCTTCAACATTGATGACAAACCTTTCCACGGCATCACACTGCGAACCAATGATCGATCCATTGAACGTTATTATTCAAACCGCTGGTACAACGTTTTTGAGATTCATGACCGGGATGACGACCGGCTAAAAGCATGGTATTGCAATGTCACAACGCCGGCAGCATTCGAGCCAGGGAAAATTTCATACGTCGATCTTGCATTGGACGTGCTGGTTTACCCGGATATGACATACCTTGTCCTTGACCAAGATGAATTTGAAATCCTTGACCTCAGCACCCATCATCGACAAAAAGCCCTTCAAGCCCCGGAAAAATTATTAGTCATCGTCGAGAGTGGGGAACTGCCAGAAGTTCTTAAATAAAAAACGAGGCGTGATGATAAACGCCTCTCACTACATCTTAACTTCACCCAGGATCTATTTAATTAAATTGAGAAGTGGGGCAAAGCTGAAATCAATCCCGTCGTAGACCATAGATACCCCAAAAACCAAACCGATTGCTGCCAGGGCACAACAGCACAGCATTACCGCTAACGCTATACCCAGGATTATCCAAAGCGTCGTTTTATTCTTTTTTTCAGGCGCCTGTTGGTGTTGAAAATCATTGACTACTTCATTAGACATTGATATACTGCCTTAAGATTGTAATTAATAGACTATTGCAAGAAATCCATGTTTGCAAACGGGATAAGGCAAAACGGGATGGAAACAACACCGGCAATAGCGAGTACAGCGATACACAGCCCAACCACGCTCAGCCCGATATTAATCCAACCCAGTATCATACCCCAACGGGCCATATTCTCACCCGTCAATTGTCCAGCACTTTGGAAAATTTCTTTTTTCGCCATATTGCCTGTGATTATTGCTGCAATTGCGCCCAACAAGGGCACAATAAAAAAACTGGCAATGCCGGAGATTAAACTGATCACCGCGAGCGAAGAGGTTTGTTGACCATATCCCGAGGGCGGTGTTTGACGATAATTTTGTTCTGACATTTCTTCCTCCTAAAACTAAATAATTGAAATTTTATTAAAAAACTTAACCATAATTACCCCGGACGTTGATAACGCTTTGATCGCCTGGATAACCATAGGATAATCCAAATTGCCATCAATACCAGCACAATCCCGACAACAACCGGTAACAGCACAGACAACACAGACAGGGTAATTGAAACAACATCTTCGAGAATACTCACCGGAATGTCTCCCAAACCCGCTGTTGTTGCAGTGATTGCCGGTCGGACGGCAGCTGATTTGACAACATGAACACCCCCTGCCACCAACAAGCCTGCCACCAGCGAAAGAATGGGATGGATCTCGGTGATAACATTCGCGCTGGCGGCAAACAAAATAGCACCGGCTGTGGGTCGAACAAAGGTTTGAATAGCATCATTGATGTGATTAACCGCCGGGGTTTTGTCTGCAAAGAACTCCACGAGGGAAAGAACGACCAACCCCCCAATAATCCACCAGCTTTCCATTGCATTCCATGGCTCTGATAATTGAATGATATCGGTGAACCTTGCCAAGATTGAAACCACCAAAAGTGGGATATAAGCATTCAACCCCGCGCTGGTGGATAAACCAAAGGCTGCTAAAATATCCATAAAATCTCTTCCACTCCTAAATCATCGGTATTATTGCTTAGCAAAATGCAAGCTCAATCTTTTATATCATAATTATAGTTGATAGAATGGCAATATTGAAACCATCCCATGTGCCTGTCAATAAATACCGAAAGAGGTCAATGACGCCAATTTGAATTAAAGCGATAATAAAGCCACCGACGAATGGCATGAAAAGTTGACTGACTGACTGATAAGTGTTCTCTTTTTTGAATAACATCACCAAAACCATACTGTAAATCATCGTCAAAAGGACCAGCACGCCGGCAGCACTTAATAATGAAAGGAGGTATTGTATCGCCGGTATTTCAAGTAAAATCAGCGCGTCCAAAATTGCAGCCAGAATCAGTACCATCACAATCTGATACCACCTGTCAAAACTGGAAGAACCTTCCCAGCCCTTAAACATTGTCTGAATAAAAGCGGGCAACAATATGGCTGAGATCGCCAGACCCATGCCCGTACCAGTGACCAAACGGGTCCAATTTTGAGTTTGGTAGAATGACGGGATTGATGGCGTCAGCATTGAGAAGGAATTAATCCCATCTAGTACCCAGGCAAGGGCAAGCAAGCCGAACAGCAATGCAGCAGGGAACGGTGGCATTTTACCTTTTCGTCCCTGTAAAATCTGGAATATTAATCCTAGCAAGGCACCTAAAAACAACCCTGAACATCGAGCGCACATCGCCATCTCCCGCCCCCCGATATTGAAACTACGTTCGGGAATGCGATGGCACACCGCATAACCAACTGCATTTGCTTTTCCCAACAAGCCCTCAGGGGTCAAAAATAACCAGGTTATGGTTAATAGCACTGCCAGGCTCAATAAAACCCATCGCCAGATGGGCGATTTTGGTTGTGATTTCTGTGGTTTATCCATGATCATTTGATTATAGAAGCTTCATATCCTGAGCGCAAGCTAATTGTCCTCTTCCTTAATATACGTTTTAACCGCAATTTGGTTACATCATTTCCTAACCTCATAATTTTTAAGCAAAAAAGGCTGTCTCTTCGATAATTGGAATGTGATAGCCTTAATTCTTTAAGATTGTTATTTATTTTGCGTTTTCAACTAATTCTTCATGTACCCGTGACAGCCAATCAATGATTTCAATTTGCTGCGGGCAGACTGCTTCACATTCACCACATTCGATACAATGATCAGCTCGGGCTTCAACTTTAATATTGTTATTATAAGCCCAGCGTCCGTGCCCCCAGGCGTCAAAAGAAACGGCATCATTATAGATTGCAAATATCTGTGGGATCGCCACACCACTTGGACAGGGCAGGCAGTATTCACACTGCGTGCAGGGAATAGGCGCTAATGAAGCATAGGCTTCTCGTGCTTCTGCCACGAGCTCACGATCTTGTTCAGTCAATTTTCCAACCTCAGCTTCAGAAGCCAGGCGAACATTCTCTTCAACATCTGCCATGCAATTCATACCGCTTAAGGTTGTCGAAACCTCAGGCTGATCCCATAACCAGTTAAAAGCCCAGCCTGCTGGCGTCCAATCACGGTCACTCTTTTTCCAAACCTCCGCCACCGGATTTGGCGGTGGATTTTTCGCAATCATACCGCCTCGCAGCGGCTCCATTACCACAACCGCCAAACCGCGATCAGCAGCAAGATTTAATCCTTTCAAGCCAGCCTGGTAATTGACATCGATATAATTGTATTGAATTTGCGCAAAAGCCCAATGATCATAGCCGTTGACAATCGACTCGAAAACGGCGTAATCGTCGTGAAATGAAAAAGCCAGGTGACCAAAAAGTCCCTCTGCCATACGTTTTTCAGCCCAATCAAACACACCCAGATCCTGCATCTTTTGCCAGGATTTGGCGTTCAGGGAATGCAAGAGATAAAAATCGATGTACTTGAGATCCAATCGCCTCATTTGTTCATCTAAAAAGCGGTCAAAATCAGCTTCTTCTTTGACCAGCCAGCAAGGCATCTTTGTCGCAAGACGTACTTTTTCCCGGTAGCCATCCTTCAACACTTTGCCAACAAAACGCTCACCCTGCTCTTGGTGGTAGGGGTAAGCTGTATCCACATAATTAACGCCGTGATCGATAGCATAACGTATCATCTCTGTGGCTAAGGCTTCGTTGATTTTACTGCTGTCATCATCAAGGATTGGCAAACGCATTGCACCAAAGCCCAGGGCGGACACTTCCCAATCTAAAGATCCAAATTTACGGTATTGCATTGCTTCCTCCTGCTTTGTTGATAGAGGGTGTTGAAAATCGTTCTAAAACGGCCTCCCAAAATCAATTTTTTGTAGGGTATGCACCTGAAGGTGTGCCTTTGCGCTCCTACACCTGAAGGTGTTCCGCTGCGCTCCAGAGGAAGGTGATCTTGGAGAGAGTACGAGTGATCATGTTTGACGGTTTTACTTTTGCTTACATATTTGCTTTAAATGTCTCGAAAAGCGTTATGTAGGCTTCTGACGACTCCATATATAACAACCTTGTTAACATTTATCATGGTATTATCAAAATTATAATTAGGAAGATTAATTTGATCAAGTAGGCACGATTATCAGAGGCAAAGGAATGATGGTTAGAGATTTTGGAGCAGGGTTAACCGTTGATGAATTAATTGGGATGCCTGCTTACCATTTAAATCTTCTCAAATTGCCCCCTGGAGAAATTTTCAAAAAAGTAAAATCCGCAGCGAGTAAGATGATTGAGGTGGAGATGGAATCATTTGTTCTCACGGAAATTTGGGAAGACGGACGCACCGTTTGGACCAGCTTAGAAGATGCAAAACCAGCTTTGATCACGCCCGGTGGTCATATAATCCGAACAACACATTAATTATTTTATTTAACCTTCTAGAGAGGATTTCAAATCCTGGCGGACACTTTCAGGGAATAAGGGTAGGCATCTTTTGATGAGCTTTGCTGTCTCAGGGGATCGGCTTATTGAAAGGGTTTGTTTGAGGAAGAAGGCGGTCTCTGTTGGCGATTGCCTGATTAATATCTCAATCAAGTTTTCAAGTTCTTCCATATTGGTCGGATCCGGGTTCTGAAGCCTTGGGCTCAATAATCTAAATGCCATTGGGAAATTATTAAAATTTGTCCGCTCAACGCTTGCTTGTAAGCCTTGAATCCCAAACCCAATCATCTTTGGGTCGCTGTGATTCAAAAGTGATTGAAGAAAGTTTTCCCATTCAATGGGGAATTTGTTTTGAAGCGTCAGGGTGCCCGTTGAAAGCAGGGTGGATTTTAGACCCTCATCAAGATCGGGGTCAAGACAGTTTTCTAATTGCTCTACGATCAGATCGGGTTCTTCGATGGGGGTATTCCCTAAAATGTAGACAGCCAATTGTTTTATCTCAAAATGAGAATCATTCCAGAGTTCTTCCCCTAATTCAAAAGCAGCTTGTGGGTCTTTTAAAATATGGGGTTTAAGATCCATTTGGAGCTGCCGTATAAGGGGAGGCGGCAAATGATACATTGGGGAAACCGGCTGTGGTTGTGGCATATCGCCATGATGCAAGGATCGATTTGCATAAAGACTGCATAAATCTTGTAGCCGGCGCCGAAAAACCTTTGGTGCGTAAAAGAAATCAAGGAGTTCTTCAATTTGACCTTTGAGACGAGTAGGGTTTACAGCTGGCATTGATCCTCTGTTGAATTCCTTTCGACGATCAGGGTGTTAAACGGATTAATACGCCAGTACATTGATCGTAATTTAGTAGGCTTTGGCAAAATAAGCCTTTATGGATGTCTCTTCACCGCTGAAGATACACTGACCTTCACCACCAGGTTGTTCTAAGGGAATGCAACGTAAGGTAGCTTTGGTTTCTTCTTTAATCCTGGCTTCATTGTCGACATCAGGGTGCCACCAAACGTAACACCAGCCATCATTCTCGATCACTTCTTTAAATTCATCGTAATCTTTTGGTTCAAAAATATGATCATCCCTGAACATGGTAGCCTTTTCAAGCATATTAGACTGAATCGTATCCAATAACTCGGTAACCCTCCGTTTGATCCCATCCTGGGGCACAAAGGTCTTACCCTCTCTACCTGGAATATCCCTGCGTGCGAGGGCAACACTATTTTTTGCCACGTCTTTAGGTCCAATTTCCATGCGTAGGGGCACGCCGCGTAGTTCCCAATGATTGAATTTAAAACCCGGGGTGACCTGTGTGCGATCATCGACTTCAAGCCTGATACCTTCAAGCTCCCCCTTAATTCTATCAACAACGGGCAGCACCTTCTCTCGTTCCTCATCGTTGCGATAAATTGGAACGATGACAACCTGGATGGGCGCCAGGCGAGGGGGCAAGACCAGTCCCTGGTCATCGCCATGGGTCATGATGATCGCACCAATAAACCGGGTTGAAAGACCCCAGGATGTTGTCCAGCAATATTGGCGGGTATTATTTTCATCAAGATAGTTGATATCAAATGCTTTGGCGAAATTTTGCCCCAGGTTGTGGCTTGTCCCTGCTTGAAGTGCTTTTTTATCTCCCATCATGGCTTCAATGGTGTAGGAATGAACAGCGCCGGCGAATTTTTCAGCATCGCTTTTACGCCCTGGAATGACCGGCACAGCTGCTTCGTTGCGGGCAAAATCGGTGTAAATATCCAGCATTTGAAGGGTTTCTTGCTCTGCCTCTTCTGGTGTCGCGTGTGCTGTGTGGCCTTCTTGCCAGTAGAATTCCAACGTACGTAGGAATAATCGGGTGCGCATTTCCCAGCGGACGACGTTAGCCCACTGGTTGATCAGCAATGGTAGATCTCGATAAGATTGGATCCATTTAGAATACATGTGTCCAATGATGGTTTCAGAGGTTGGGCGAACGATGAGCGGCTCATCCAAAACCGAACCACCGCCAATGGTTACCACAGCCAGTTCGGGTGAAAATCCCTCTACATGTTCCTTTTCTTTTTCGAGAAAGGACATGGGGATAAAGAGGGGGAAGGCTGCGTTGACATGCCCGGTGGCTTTAAAACGGCTGTCCAATGCGTCCTGGATGTTTTCCCACAATGACCACCCGTAGGGTCTGACGACCATGCAGCCGCGAACGGGCGCATAATCCGCCATCTCCGCACGCTGTACAAGCTGGTTATACCATTCTGAATAATTTTCTGATTTTGGGGTTAATTTCTTTTCATCCATAATAACTTTCTTTTTTTATTGTGAATCTTGGTTATTTTTAAAATGATGGTCCTGAAATTTGATCAGGATATCGACTCCCCTCTGGGGATCAGGCGCAAAGGAGATGAATTGACGATTCTTTGGAGGAACATAATCGTCAAACGCAAGAAAGAAAATGTCTAGCACTTTCCGCCACTCGTCTCCGATCAGGATCAGGGGCTTGGCTGGGATTGAATTGATCACAAGTTGGTTCCAGGTCAGGCAGACTTCCAGCAGGGTGCCAATACCGCCTGGGAGTGCAAATGCTGCATCACAATCCTCGACCAATGTGTTCAACCGTTCTTTAAAACCCTCAAATCGCCATTCTTCATCGACCCAGGCGTTAGGCTGTATGGGGCGGTAGGCTTCTATCGCTTCGCTGGTTACGCCAATCACATGCGCGCCGGCTTCACTGGCACCACGTGAGACGGCTTCCATTGTACCCTGATAACCGCCCGTTAAAACAGTCATCCCTGCGCTGCCGAGCAGTTGACCCAATTGATAAGCTTGTTGGTATGCTCCTGACCCCGGTTCAGGCCTGGTGCCGCCAAATACACTAATTTTCATTGACATCCGCCTCCCTTTTGGTTTCTTGATCCCATTTTCTTCCATAATTCACTGCTAGTTTGTCCAAGACAGCTTTTTCTAAATCGATATTTGAAATACTGGCAAGCTGCAGCAGATACAGGGCGACATCTGCTAATTCGCTCGCCAACCCAGCGGGGTCTGGGGGGTTCTCGTCCCATTGAAAGTGCTCTAAAACTTCGGCAGCTTCTATGATCAGAGATGCTGCCAGGTTCTTTGGGGTTTGAGGGCGAGGGCTTTCAGAGTCGTACCATCCCTTTTGATTGACAAATTGATGCATCGCTTGCGTTAGTTCGTTAATATTCATCACCACAAAATTATACATGATACCAGGATGGTTTCAAATTTCCAGGCAGTTGTTTGTAAAGCCAGGGAAAGGGTTATTTTTGAGCCAGAACGCCAAAGGCTGAACCCTTGGGCTTCACGGAGAAACCGACAGCTTCCAGGCGTTCCACAACACCCCGACCAACCGTCGCGCCAGATCGACTGTTCGGGTTGCCGATGTAGTGAAACATACGTCCTTTATTTTTAAGGATTCGATAAAAAGTTTGGTAAAGGGATTTCGCGTACAAATCGCCCGCAATTTGGAATGTTGGTGGGTCATGGATAATTGCGTTAAAAGATGCATCATTAAAAGCTTCAGCCAGTGATATGCTGTCCCCAATAATTTTATGAATTTTTGGGTTGCTGAACAAAGCCCTTGACCAGGGATTGATTTTGCATATGTCGATCACCGTCGGGTCAAACTCAATAGTGATAACTTTGTCTGCCGATTTTGCTGCCTCTATCGCTGTGTATCCTAAACCGGTGGAAGTGTCGAGGATGCAGCCATAGGGTTTGCCCAGGGCTTTGAGCTTCCGGGCTGTGTCTTCGACCGGGTTGGTGTTTTTAATGCGGTGCATTGGTATCCCCGAAATTAACATGGTGGGTGCCTTTTTGGTGGGCATCAAGGTGTAATAGCGATACGTCGTCTCTGAAAAAGCTTCAGCTTTTCGAATCTGCCCATCAATAAAGAGGAAGCAGCTGTTTTGGTCTTCATTGATAATTTGGATTTGTGCAAAAGATAATATTTCCCCGTTGGGCAGCCGCCACCCTGAATTCGTTTTCTCAACTTGAACTGTTGAGCGCCCTAAATCAGTTGAAAGCGGCATGATGGATGGCACACCCTGCGTTGTCAGAGCCCGTGTCTGGTAGTGCGAAAATATCATGTTGTCTTTAGATTGGATATCAATTTTCGAGAAGGAATCAGTCGCCAAAGAAAAGCTCCTGCCATATTTGCCATTCCTCGACTTCATCAACAACATTGCTTTGTTGTGGTGTTTTGGTTGGGATGGGGTTTGTTGGGGGCAACAAGACGATGGGGATATCGCCTTCTTGAACCATGCCGCCTTCTTCTCGAGCCCATTTTTCAACAGCTAGATCAGAATCAACAAAAGTCAATTGTGATTCGAGCGCAGAACGCGTGGATTGCAGCTGTGCGTACTCCTGTTCTAATTCCTTTTCTTGCCCGCGCATTTTTGAAAGAAGCACCATACGTTGGTTAAAATCCAATAAAAGAAAAACCAGGATGATGACCAGTATGATTACGATGAACCGTTTGTCTTTCAGGATTTTTTTCATAATATCCAAAGGTCTAAAAAACTCATATTACCCGTTACAATTATTGTACCATTTTTCAAGCCTCCAGAGATATAACACAAAGCCCCCGGTTTAAAGGGGGCAGTGCCGAAGGAGGGAGTTGAACCCTCATGAGCCCAAGGCTCACTACGCCCTGAACGTAGCGCGTCTGCCAGTTCCGCCACTTCGGCATCGGTCTTTATTTTATCTATTAAACTG
>JAXHUT010000416.1:0-2454 GCA_034189405.1 Chloroflexota bacterium | reverse complement strand
GGTTTTCATCCCGCCGATTTTTTGTAATCAGGGGCAGGTACCAGGTATTGGGTATTAGGCACAAGTGACCCATCGAGTTGTTGTAATAGACCATATGGTTAGGCAAAATTGTCAGGTTGTGATTTTGATAATCAAGTCAGGGCTGGGTATGATTAGATTAACAGCTAAAACGAACTATACAAAGGAGAATGATGGAAAATTCAATGAAAAGGTCAATTAAATTAAACGATGGCGTTGAGATCCCCCTATTGGGATTAGGTACCTGGCAATCTCGGGGCAAAAAATGTGAGCATGCCGTCGAATTTGCCCTGACCCACGGGTATTTAATGATCGACACAGCCCAGGGATATCATAACGAAAGACAGGTAGGCAAAGGATGGAAAGCCAGCGGGCAACCCCGAGAGGATATCTTCATCACCACCAAGATCAGCAGTTCAAACCAAGGATATGACAAAACCAAGCGTTCTCTCGAGGATAGTTTAGAAAAATTACAAACGGATTATGTTGACCTGTTGTTGATTCACTGGCCAAAGAAGCGAAACTTCTCCCTGACCGTTGAAACATGGCAAGCCCTGGTCGAATTACAAAAAAGCGGTCTGACCCGCAGCATAGGTGTAAGTAATTTCACTATTCCACTGTTAGAAAAATTAACGAAAGAAAGCGATGTCTACCCAGCTGTTAACCAGGTTGAATTTCATACCTTTCTCTATCAAAAAGAATTACTGGACTACTGCCATGATAAGGATATCCAGATCGAAGCCTACAGCCCTATTGCAAGGGCAAAATTTTTAGATAACAAGGAAATTCAACGAATGGCAAAAAAGCACGATAAAACCCCTGCCCAGGTGATGTTAGCCTGGGGCATCAACCACGATCTTGTCGTCATTCCAAAATCAACACATGAGGGACGAATTTTGGAAAATTCGGACATTTTTTTCAAACTGGGTGAGGAAGATATGCAGGTGCTGAACAATCTTGGCCCATCGACCCGCCTGGTCGACGGCCCTTGGGCACCGGATTGGTAAAGTTAGATGATGGTTGCCTATTAATCCAATATCAATGCACCTCAAGAACCCACTCCCTTCGGCAAAGAGAAAGTAGGAACTCACGATAATCCTGATGATATTGGGAGAGGGATTTATTTCTGAAATTATGTTAAGTAGAGGCTGTCCCTTTCCTTTTAAGACAGCCTCTTGAAGTCTACTTATTCTGATCGGGAGGATCTTAGATCAGCCAACTTGCGCAAGTTCAACCATGTCCTCAAGGATCGTCTCGAGAGCCATGGTATGACTGCAGCGGCCCCGGGTTTGGAAAAAATCACAGGTGCAATGCCATTCACCTTCATCATAAGTCACGGTATGGTCATTGTTTTCACCATCAAATGTCACCTTGAATGACTTAAACGTAATCCGTTCACGTTCCTCTGCATACCTTTTGGCTTTTTCAATCTTGCCGATCAATCCGTAGTCCATAGCGCACTTTTCCTTTCTATAGAAGGGGGTATAAAAAAGAGCACGCGGGGCCTTTGCCGGCGTGCTTAGGTCCAATATATTTTGGTCTCATTCTATGCATGAACACCTTTAATCAAACGTTTTATCTAACCTCAGTATAAACCGAGTCGCGATCAAAGTCAACGATGTTTCTCAAAAACCAGCGCATCTTCTCCCCCTGTATAGTATCGCTCCCAACGGTTAACCAGGCTGTAACCTGCGTTTTCATAAAGACGGATCGCAGCGTGGTTTGAAGCACGCACGGACAAACGAATGGTCTCCATACCCAGGGCAATTTCACCTTCTTTCAGTAAAGCCATGGCGATGCCGCGCCGCCGGTAAGCTGGCAAAACAGCCAGCGTTGTCACCCATCCCAACTTCCGGCCAGGTTCTTTTTCACCGCCTATAAAACCCACCATGCGTTCATCCACGACTGCCTTCAACCGGACCATACCCGGAAAAGTCAGGATGCCGATCAAATCCCAAAAAGGCCAGAAATCTTCCGACTTGAAACAATTTTTTTCAAGGTGATTCAACTGGGTAAAATCTCGCCAATCTGCAGTTTGGATGGACCAGCTTTGGCGGGCAGGATTAATGGACTCATTAAATTCACGTACTGTCAGATTTCACCTAATCCTACTAATTTTTTTTCTCACGTCTTAATACTTTTAGATTATACTCTTAACCAGGTTGAGACCTTTTAGCTCACAGGAAAATCTCAGGATAAGTGACATTATAAAGACCTACCCCCTCCCTGAAGTGTAAGGAAAGGGGGGGGAAAGTCCCTTCCTTTTAGGGAAGGGATTTAGGGTTAGGTAAAAACTTCAAAAATCAATGATTAATACATCCATTCCGCACCCTAAAACGGCGAATATTAATTATTTATACCCCACTTATCATAAGTTTTTTTACACCCTTGTATAGCACTTATATTATATGCTATAATGGATAAATGTCAAATAAG
>JAXHUT010000415.1:0-5830 GCA_034189405.1 Chloroflexota bacterium | reverse complement strand
GCGATTTGCTCCTGTCCACTTAGCGGCAGGATGCCCTCATTCTTAAGTAAGACCACACCTTCAGATGCGATCTTCCTGGCTAATGCGTGGTGGGATTCCTCATCAAAAGAATCCTTTCCATTCTCTTCCTGGGCTTTGAAGACGATTTTGAGGAGGCGGCGTACAGCTTCATCCAGTATTTCGGAGTCCAATTCACCGGATTTGACAGCTTCAACCACGGCTTTGACACGACGGTCCTGAGGTCCAGGCATTTCAAGGTCAAGACCGCCTTTAAGGGATTTGACTCGATCATGAACAGCACCCCAGTCAGAGACAACGAAACCCTCGAAGCCCCATTCCTGCTTCAGGATGTCAACCAGTAGTTGGTAATGTTCCGAACAATATTCCCCATTGACCTTGTTGTAGGCGCACATCACCGTCCAGGGTCTGGCTTCTTTGACAGCGATCTCAAAGGCACTTAAATACATTTCTCTTAATGTGCGCTCGTCAATTTTTGCATCAATGCTAAAGCGCTGAAATTCCTGGTTGTTAGCTGTGAAGTGCTTGAGGGAAGTGCCGACACCTTTACTCTGGATGCCTTTAATCAGGCTGGCTGCCATTTTACCGGAAAGAAAAGGATCTTCTGAATAGTATTCGAAGTTGCGACCGCCAAGCGGTGTGCGTTTGATGTTGACGCCTGGTCCCAATAGTATATCCACATCCAAAGCATGGGCTTCTTCTGCCATGGCTTCACCCATTTGGTGGATTAAGTCTGTATTCCAGGTGGCTGATGCGCAGGATGCCGTCGGAAAACAGGACGCAGGGATGCTTTTAGCAGCCATATCCGTTTCGTCTTTAACCCGGCGCACACCATGCGGGCCGTCTGCGACGAATATCGATGGGATGTTGAGGCGGTCAACCCCCACTGTTGTCCACGCGCTTGCGCCTGTACAAAGGGCAGCTTTTTCTTCCAATGTCATCTAGTTGATGATGGTATTAAAATCTTTCATTTACTCCTCACATTTTTTAATATATTTGTCGTTTTTAATAGGCTTTTCTTCGTATGTTGATACAGTTTTAATCATCGCGAACTTGAAAATTTGTCCAACAAGGAAAATGGGAAAAAATATTGTAATGCATTCTTTTTATGGACAGCTGCATTTTTGTTTTTTCTTTCAGATACAATGTTGTCATTAGACCGTGGAAAGGTCCCATTCTTCGTAAATCTTTGGGACATCACTGATCAACCGCTTTGTGTAGGCTTCCTGTGGGTTTAAAATCACCTCGTCGGGCGTCCCGCTTTCAACAAAAACGCCTTGTTTCATAATATAGACTTTATCAGAAACATAATAGGCTAAACCAACATCATGGGTGATGAAAATGACCGTCATCCCAATCTCATCTCGGAGCTGCATCAACATATCCAGGATGGTTGCCCGAGAGCAGGCATCGATCATTGATGTAATCTCATCCGCCAGGAGTATTTTGGGGTTGAGCAGAAAAATGCGTGCAATCATCAAACGCTGCATTTGTCCACCAGAAAGCTCAAAGGGGTATTTATTAGTCAATTCCTCAAATTTTAAATTGACAAATCTACATGCTTCAGTCATCATTTCGACTTTTTTTTCTTTTGGGAGAGAACCACCGCCTCGCATTCGGATGCAGTCTAAAAGTACAGAGTCAATTTTCTGAAAGATGTTATAGGAAGAATACGGATCCTGGAAAATGGCTTGAATGTTTTTCCAGTATTCCATTTTCTTTTTATAGGTGCTGATGTCACGCGGTTCCCCCTGAAAGAAAATCTCACCCTCGGTTGGTGTAATTAATCCCAGAAGAAGTTTGGAAAGTGTGGTTTTTCCACTGCCCGATTCCCCGACGATGGTGATGACCTCTCCCTCTTTGAGTTCAATATCAACATGGTCCACAGCCAGGGTTTTTTGACGTCCAAAACCAAATTCTTTGGTCAAACCAACGGCTTTAAGTAAAGGTGTATTATTATCAGGCATCTTTATAAAACTCCCTTAATTCCTCTTCTGAGAAAATACAACGATAAGTTCGGCCATTTCCCAGTTTCTGCATGCTGATTTTCATCGCTTTGCACTGTGGTATTGCATATTTGCAGCGTGCGGCGAAACGGCATCCTTCTGGCGGATTTTTGAGATTTGGTGGGACACCAGTTAAGGCTGTTAATTTTTGACTCCGCAATCCCTGCTCTGGAACAATAATGGCTCCCATTAAACCTTTAGAATAAGGCATCAGGGGATCAAATACGGCTTGCTCTGCTGTGGCTTTCTCGACGATTTGCCCGGCGTACATGACCATGATGTCGTCCGTTACATTGTAAAGCAGGGGCAGTTCATGGGTGATGAAGATCATTGATTTTATGATGTCTGTTTCCATTAAGTCCAACAGCATTTTGATGACCTTTTTCTGCGAGGTGACATCCAGGGCAGAGGAAGGTTCGTCAGCGATTAACACCTTGGGTCCTAAAATGACGGATGTGGCGATCACAGTACGCTGCTTCATGCCGCCTGAGAGTTCAACCGGGTATTTTTCCAGGACTGTTGCTGGAAGCCCCAATCTCTCAAAGCGGGTTTTAGCCAGATCATAAATTTCTTTCTTGGTGGCATCAGGGTGATGAGCATGAACAACATCTTCAATAAACCGGATAATTTTCTGGGTAGGGTTGAGGGCATTCATGGCTGCCTGGGGAATATAGGCAATTTCAGTCCCAAGTATAGATTTGCGAATGTCATCAGGCTTCATCCCAGTAATGTTTTGTCCGTCGATAATAATTTCACCGCTCGAATAGTGCAGAGGTGGAAAATAATAACCCATTAAGCTGAGTGCCAGGGTGGATTTACCGCACCCTGATTCACCTGCAATCCCCAGGGATTTTCCCTCCTCTACTTTTAGGGAAACATGGTCGACAGCATAGACATCTTCTTTGAAACGAGTGATGTATTTTGTGGTTAACTTGTTTACCTCTAACATTAATTTTGACATTTTTTCCTAATCCCTTAGAGCCGGGTTAAATACCTGGTCGAGGCCTGTATTCATTAGATTCAGCGAGAATGAGATGAGCGCAATGGATATGACGACGGGAATGTATGCCCACCACTTTCCAAGAATATGGGCTGAGTACAGCATAGCCCAGTTCATCATCAGTCCCAGGGTCGGCACGTCTGTTGTTTTGGGCCCTAGCCCAAGGATTGACAATGAAGCCTCAGCTAAGATTGCGGAGGAAATCTGCAGGATAAATGCCATGACAACATAAGAAGCGATATAGGGCAGGATATCAAATATGATGATATGGGCAATAGAATGTCCAGAGAGCTTAGAAAGGTTCACGTGGTCACGATGGCGCAATGACAGCACCTGGGCACGCACAGCCCTGGTTGTCCACACCCACGAGGTAAACCCAATAACTGCAGCAACGGTAAATGCGCCCCGTTGTTCCTGCCCGATGCTGTAAGAGATCAAAATCAATAAGACAAAGCTGGGAATAACAGTAAACAGGTTTGTGATAAACATGATGATGTTATCCACCCATCCACCCATATAACCCGCTGCCAATCCCAGTGTCAAACCGATCAGTGTGGCAATAAGCCCTGCGACAAAACCAATTTTCAAGCTTGTCCCGATCGCGGAAATTAATTCAGTTAATACATCCCTGCCAAAGTTATCCGTACCTAGTGGAAATACACGTACATTAGCAATTTCTTTTACGTTAATGTAGTCGTTTTGTGGAATTGTTTTGTCTTCAATCAGCTCACCTGTTTCATCATTTTTTTCTGCAATAATGACACCTTCAATGGAAAGAAGATTTTTTAGTGAATCGTTTAGCCTGACAAAATACTTCCTTTTTGCCGAGGTCATCCCTTCAAACCTCAAGGAAGGGTCATAATTGTTTTCCCACAATTCTAATAATTTTTCAGTGTCCTCCACATCAATTTCTTCTTCAGAAATTCCAAAAGATATTAACCATTCTTTAATATCGTTTCTTTCTTCATCTCCCAATTTGTTCGCGATGCGGTTGAGTGAAGCATCTTCTATTTTTAACTGATATGTTTTCGAATCCAGGCTGTCATAAACATTGACATAGGTCCCGGGTTTAAAAAATGTTCCTAAACCAATCATGTCCAATGGTTCGTCTGGCACTAATAAGGGATAAATGATCAAGGTTAATAATATGATAACAAATATGGAAAAACCAATTACGAATTTAGGAGAGCGAAATACTTCTTTGATTAAATGTTTCATTTCTAACCCTTCCCTATTCTGTTTGAGCTGCTTTTATGCGGGGGTCAATAATCCCGTATAGAATTTCGATGAGAAATGTCGCAGTCAGTACCATAATGGTGATTATCAAAGTCGTTGCAGAGATTAGGGGGTAATCCTGTCCCATCACGGCTGAAAGGATGGTTGATCCCAAACCAGGGTAACTAAAAACAACCTCTGCCACAAGGGCGCCGCCAACCATTGTGCCCAGGGACAATGCCAGGCCGGTTATTTGGGGAAGCATTGCGTTTCTAAATACATAACCGACAGTCTTCAAATCTTTAATACCCAAAAAACGAGCATATTTTACATAATCTGCGTTCAATTCATAAATCGCCATTGACCGCATACCAATTGCCTGCCCACCAATTGTGATTAATACAATTGACCAGAAAGGTAATTGATAATGCATGATCACTGACCGCACAAAGTCCCAGCTCAAATTAGGAATCATGTCAAATCCGTACCCCCCAGAAGTTGGGAACCACTCAAGATTGACAGCAAAAATGATCAGTAAGATAATTGCCATTCCAAATGCAGGTATGTTGCTCATGAAAATACTGATCGGCATAATGACTTTATCAAACCCCTTTTTTAGGTATGCAGCAATGGCCCCCAATGTGTTTCCTATCAGCCAACCAACAATGATCGCTGGAAATTGCAGCGCAATGGTCCACACAATTGAGGATTTAATAATATCCGCAACAGGTCTTGGGTACTGACTGAAGGATGTTCCAAGATTGCCCTGGAATAGATTTCTAATGTAGATAACAAACTGTTCGCGGACCGGTTTATCCGTGCCAAATAGTGTTGTGTACTCCTCATAAATTTGTTGGATGGCAGAAGGATCAGCCATACCCGTTGTCACGCGCTGTGTAATGACAGCTACCGGGTCACCAGGCATCAATCGGGGAAGCATAAAATTCAGGACCACACCCACCACCAGTGTGATCGCAAACCAAATTAATTTTCCGCCAAAGTACTTAATATATCCCTTCAAACAAACACCTCTTTCTGATTGACCTAAAAGAAACCGCCATGTTCCAAAATTTTGGAACATGGCGGTTGTTAGTGGATCAGCGTTTAAGGTTCAACAAGTTCCAGGTTATACAAACCTGCAATACCATACCCATCGATAAGGAGTTGCGGAGGGATGTTTGTCCCATCGCCTTGTTCTGGGTAGTTTGTCCAAACACTTTCATTTACTGTGTGGAAAACCTGAGGGCGATACATCAATGCAAATGATGGAACGTCTTTAAGATAAATCTCTGTCAGTTCAGTGTAGTAGTCAATCAATGTATCTTGATCTGTTTCAAATGGGATCAATTGGATTAACTCATCTGCACGTTCATTCACAAAGCCACCCCAGTTACCACTCCAGTTATTTGTTAAGCCCACGAACTCAGAGCTCAGGAATTGACGGGCACGCTGCCAGGGTTGTGTCATACCTGGGCCGTCTGGAGACCACATGAAAATATCATACTCTTCCTGGGTTCCATCGGTGAAAACGGTCTGGTAAACTGACCATTCAGGGAATAAGGTTGTTATCTCTATACCAATTTGTTCGCCA
>JAXHUT010000414.1:0-4471 GCA_034189405.1 Chloroflexota bacterium | reverse complement strand
AATTTAATCATGGTATAATATTTTCACTAAACTTATTAGATTGGAGGAACAAAATTATGGCAAGTGTAATGTATGATCATGTATGGAAGAAATTTGGTGATTTCGTCGCGCTCGAGGATGTCAATCTCAATATCCAGGACAGGGAATTTCTTGTCCTCGTTGGGCCATCCGGCTGCGGCAAGACAACGGCCTTGCGTTGTCTTGCAGGATTGGAAGACATCAGCGAAGGCGAAGTAAAAATTGGCGACCAGGTCGTCAACGACGTAGCACCGAAAGACAGGGATATCGCCATGGTATTCCAGAGCTACGCCCTTTATCCACATATGACCGTTTATGACAACATGGCGTTTGGTCTAAAACTAAGAAAAATGCCTAAGGAAGAGATCCAAAACCGTGTCGAAGACGCAGCAGAAATTCTTGGCATTGGTACGTTATTGGAGCGGAAACCAAAAGAACTCTCCGGTGGCCAGCGGCAGCGTGTTGCCCTTGGTCGAGCCATCGTTCGCGAGCCTAAAGTGTTCCTCTTTGATGAGCCCCTTTCAAACCTGGATGCAAAATTACGCGTTCAGACACGTGCTCAAATCAGCAAGCTGCATAAACGGCTCAACACTACCTTTATTTATGTAACCCACGACCAAACGGAGGCTATGACCATGGCCACCAGGATCGCGGTACTCAATAAGGGCATAATACAGCAAGTCGACACACCGCAGCAATTGTATGATTACCCTGATAATTTGTTCGTTGCTGGTTTCATCGGTTCACCTTCAATGAACTTCTTTCATGGGGAGCTAACAAAAGAAAATGGAAAAATGATTGTCGATTTAGGGAGCTTCAAAGTCAATGTCCCGGAAAAACGCAGGGGGACGTACGAAAAATTGGTGGGTCAGGATATCATCTTCGGTATTCGACCCGAAGATATTCACAACCCTGAATATGTGCCGCCATCCATTATTGAAGAAAAAGTTGATGTGGATGTGGATGTTACCGAGTTGATGGGTAATGAGATCTTCCTTTACCTCGTTAGCGGCGGTCACAACTTCGTTGCCCGTGTTGACCCCCGAACTCGCGTTAAAATGGGTGACAAGATAACAGTCACCTTTAACATGGATAACATGCATATCTTTGATCCTCTTGCAGACCCCGACAACCCGGTCGCAATTCGTTAAGCTTATCAACGTCAGCAACGAAAAGGCGATCCGCTCGGATCGCCTTTT
Organism: Chloroflexota bacterium; assembly: GCA_034189405.1. Taxonomy (GTDB): domain Bacteria; phylum Chloroflexota; class Anaerolineae; order Anaerolineales; family Anaerolineaceae; genus Brevifilum. Next base: position 3,254 of record JAXHUT010000414.1, on the reverse strand, counting down.
CGTTTAAATAGAGATTTAAAGAAAAAACTAGGATTTTACAATTTTCAAATCTAAATGCTTCCGGGTGATAAGAATCAATCCACCGCCCAACATCAAACTCAACACGCCTACAAAGATAAATGCATCCCGCCAAAAACGCATGGGAAACAACCGAATTAAGGTATCTGAAGTAAAAAACTGCCATGTGCCCTCTGTAAAAAAGAGCTGGTGGAACCAGGTGAACAATTGATTAAAGCTGATGGCGACAAACAGCAAAATCGCCGCAATTAAACCAACGACACCCCACCCGCCTGCGTTAAAAGCCTTAATGATTAAATCCCGCCGTCCATTTTTCAAAATGTATCCAGCACAAATGAGTAAAGTGATGACGCATAGGGCTAAAGCCACCCGCATGCCTGTAACGACGGATTTTACGTCCGCCATATGGCTTAACTCCCTCGCGTTGAAGATTGGTGTACCATCATCAAAACTCAGCGATTCCAGGTAATCGATATCTTCATTGTTGACAAGATAACGAATCGAAGGTTCAGACCAGCGCAGTCGATCCTGCAAGGTGAATCCAAAAGGATCGTCAGGAAAACCTGGTAAGTTATAGGCTGCTCGAGCAAAAAGCGGCGTAATTAATAGCCTGACAACAATCATCAAGATCACAAAAGGGGTTAATATCGAAATCAACCAACGAAAAATATTCAAAAGCCGAGTTTGATCATTCATTGCAAATCTTTCGCGCCACCAGACAGAATAAAATCAATAACAATCTTATTTGTTAACCACTCAATTGGCGCCCGATCATCCGTATAAACCTGGGTGTATTCAATAGGTGGGCTTTGGTTCATGTAAGTCATCGACATCGCTTCAATTAATAATGATGAGGTTGAGGAATCTGCCAACATTTCATAATTCTGGGTAAAATTTTCCCAACTTCCCGGCTGCTTGGTCGCAAAAAGGATGGTATTAAAAGACTCGGGGATGTCCATGAGAAATGTTTTTGGGAATACCTGTTCAACCGTCGTTCCAAGGTCGTTGACTAATGTGCGATCCAAGGGACTTCGACCGATATTAATCACCATGACCCCATCCGATGTTAAATGACGATGAACAATTTCAAAAAATTCAACAGTGGTCATATGCCATGGAATATACGGCGGACGATAAGCATCGACGCTGATAATATCATAGTCGTAGGGTGAATGCGCCAATCCCCAACGGCCGTCTTCTACCCAAACATTGAGATTGGGCTGCCCCATGTCAAAATATTTCATCCCAACATCCACAATCTTGGGATCAATTTCATAACCATCTATTTCAACATCCTCATACACAGCGTTGGCTTGCCTGGCTGTTGTGCCTGCCGCCAACCCAACAATCGCGATTCGCTTCACTGACTCAGGGGAATGCGGAGCAGCATTAAAATAAGGTGCTACAAGCACCTGTGACCATGGGCCGTAATAATTTAACTGGGTTGGATGATAAACGGAGTGCATCCCTTGGCCTTCATTCAAACGCAAATAACGAAATCCATCCGATTCAATCACCTGGATATAGTTATAGGACGACTCCGTCTCGTAAATCAAATCCTGTGTTGCCTTATCTGCACCCCTGACCCCGAATATCCATAAGAAGAACAAAATGACGGGCATCCAGCTAAACTTCAACCAATGTTTTATGCCACCGAAAGTAATTAAGCCAATTGTCGCGACGATCATCAACAAACTGCCAAAAAAAAGAAAGGTGCGATAGGTACCCATCAAAGGGATCAAAATCAATACCGGGAGAAATGTGCCAATGAATGAACCAAGCGTAGAAATTGCTGAAAGTAAACCGGCCGTTTTCCCAGCCTCGCCGGTATCTTTCAAAACAAGCTTTAAGGCAAAAGGAGATACCATGCCAAGTAATATCATCGGGAGGATAAACAGAATTAAGATTGTAATAAAGGACCCGACAAGTATTGAAATTTGATAACGATCAAAGGCATTTGCGGTCAGCCTTAGAATCGGACGAGAAGCCATAGGAACCAGGGCTATTGACAAACTTGCCCACATCAGGATTTTATAAAAAAAATAATAATCCGGATTTTTATCGGCGAGTTTCCCACCCGACCAATAGCCAATGGAGAGGTAAATTAATATCAACCCGATCACACTTGCCCAGACAAGATTGCTGCTGCCGTAAACATTACCAATTAATCGCGATGCAGACATCTCCACAGCTAAGGCAGTCATTCCCGAAAAGAATACAGTTATATAGAGATAATTCTTTTTCATAAACACAGATAAACCCAAGTATTTCATTACAGAAGTTATAATTGACAATAGTTATACCCTAAATTGATAGTGATCATCCGAAAATGAAATACAAAACGAACTACGACAAAATAGCAGACACTTACAACCAGCGCTATATTGAAAACCCCTACCCGAGCATGCTCAAGGCACTCAGAGGCATTCTAAGCCTAGGAAACCCTCATAAGGTTATTGAGGTTGGCTGCGGCACAAGCCACTGGCTTGAAGCCTTACGGACGATTAAAGGCGTAACCCTCTTCGGGATAGATTCATCCTTTAAAATGCTTGATCAGTCTCAGCACCCCGACGAGATTTATCTCACCCAGGCAAAGGCGGCTCGCTTACCCTTTTTATGCAATGCCTTCGATCTGGTTTTTACGATCAACGCATTTCATCATTTTGCAGATAAATTTGCATTCATCAAAGAGGCAAGGCGGATATTGATCACAAATGGAAAGCTCTCAATTATCGACATGGATCCAAGAGACAACCGAAATAAGTGGTACGTTTATAAATTTTTTAAAGGAACTTATGATTGTGATCTTGAAAGATTTCCAGCATGGTCTCAGGTAAAGAGCTGGCTATCACAAGCAGGTTTCAAAAATCTCGTCATTCAGGATATAGAAATGATTCACGATCCCAAATATGGTAGAGACGTTCTGTTGGACCCATTTCTTAAGAAAAACGCCTGCTCTCAATTAGCCATGTTAAGTGAAAAAGAATATCAGCATGGCTTGGATAAAATTACAGATGTCTTTGAAGGGAAATATGGAACAGATTATAAATTTGAAAACGACATTATCCTCACGATGATTTCAGGCGAAAAATAAATGAGTCTCCTGAAAATCACCTAAAAAAAGGGAAGCCCGCATTATGTAGGAAAGGAACTTCACCACTTCCCCACACAGCTTTCTACCTAAATTAAAAGAACAGAGGCTGTCCTTTAAAGCAGAAAGGCATCTTTCAATCCCT
>JAXHUT010000413.1:0-7165 GCA_034189405.1 Chloroflexota bacterium | reverse complement strand
GAATAAATTATCCGATGAAAAACTGATTGTTTTTATCGCTAATTGGGGACAGATAATAACGAAAAAGCTACAATGAAAACACTTACAATATATTTTAATTAACTAGACACGACATCGCAAAATTGATTTTATTAAAATAATTATAATTTATTTTGATTACTTTATCATATTTCCAAAACTTGTAATAGACAGTTTATCATGATCTTATTATCAAAATTTTAACGACTGGTTAATATAATGTATACCACAAAAACGGATGCAATTAATAATGTTTATTATTGGTTTTGATATTCGACAATAATGTCATGTAAAAATTAATAAAATTAATATAATACTTGACAAAACTAAAAATTATGATAATATATTTTTAAGGATTTAAAATAATAGTTATAATTTATTATTCACGAAAGGTAATTTCTAATGGCACATATCCTGGAACTATCAATTGAAAACCCCATAATTTACCTCAAAGCTTATGGTGGCGTAAAGATAAATGGAATCGATCAATCCGAAGTGCGCTGTGATATTGATTCGCCGCAGCTTGCCACATTGGTTGAAGAAGACGGGCAAGTATATGTGACCGTTAATACGTCGTGTACCGTTGAAGTGCCGAGAGCCTCAGCAGTTGAAATTGAAAAGGGTATGGGTTCTGTAAAGATTGCGAATATCAAAAACAAGATTAAGGTGCAAAAAATTCTTGGGAACCTGGTGTTGTTTGATATTGACCAGGCGGAAATTGAAAAAGTCGGCGGTAATCTTTCTGTGCAAAAAGCTGCGGGGCAAGTTAGCGCTGAGAAGGTAGCCGGGAACTTAACCGTTGATGATGTCGCTTCTATTATTTGTGGCAAAGTGGGCGGGAATTGCCGAATAAAAAATATACCTGAAGGGTTGACGATTGAAAAGGCGGGGGGCAAGTTCCTGGGGCAATCCATTGCAGGGTTTGCTGGTGTTTCAAAAATCGGCGGTTCATTTACAGTCAACAATGTTCAATTGAGCGGCGATATTAATGTCGGTGGAAATATTAAATTGGAAAATGCCTATTTTACAAACCATCAAAATTTACGCGCAGGTGGGAATATTGAAGTTGTATTAAATGAAAACCAGGCGGACACAACATTTAAGATGCGGTCTGGAAGTGAAAAAATCAAGATTAAAGTGAAGGATGATGATATTGAACACAGGGGAGGGCTTTACGATTATCAAATGGGTGAAAGTGCGGTCTCTGTTACAATGACGGCTGGTGGTTCTGTCTCTTTGGGTGATCAACCCGGTTTGACTGAAGATGTTGTGGGTGATTTATCTGATAAATTTGAATTTGAGGAATCTACTTTCAGTGAAACGATCCAGAGCCGAATTGACTCAGCAACGAAAATGGCGGATGCGAAAATAAAGTCGACTGAAATTCGTCTTGAGCAAATAAGGGAAAGGCTTGAGAAAAATCGGGAGGCAAACTTTGATTTGGATTTTGGTGAAGTTGACACTGTCAAAAAAGGCGTTGACGGCCCCATTCCCCACACGCATCGAAAAGCGCGTAAGAAAGGCGCTTCAGATGAGGAACGTTTGATGATTTTGCAGATGCTCCAGGAAAAAAAGATTACTGTTGATGAAGCTGAGACATTATTTAAGGCTTTAGAAGAGTGAGGTTGTGATGGTAAATCAAGCTGAAAGAAAAGTAATGGACATGGTCGAAGGGGGTCAAATTTCAGCTGAAGAGGGTCTGCGTTTGATCAATGCAATGGGAGGGCAGGACAATCCGCCTTCAGAATCTGTAAATCACGAAGCGAACGTGGCTGCTCAAAATAGTGTTGATGTCAGCAATGTTGAGGAAACCAGCCAGCCCCAAATCCCTCAAGAAGAGCTTGATAGAATGAAACGTCTCAAACGCTGGTGGGTATTACCCTTTGTGATTGGCTTGGTCATCACAATTCTTGGTGCGGTTTGGATGTACATGGGCTACAGCGCTAAAGGATTTGGGTTTGGCTTTTGGCTGTCGTGGATCCCGTTTTTGTTAGGGGTTTTTATCACTGCGGTGAGTTTTCAGTCCAGTCAGGGTGTCTGGCTGCATGTTCGCATCCATCAAAAACCGGACGAAACACCGCAGCGCATCGCGATCAGTCTGCCGATCCCAATCTCATTGACTCGATGGGTGGTTTCAAATTTTGGGGATCAAATTCCAGGTATAAGGGATCAACCTGTCGCCGAATTTCTAGAAATTTTGAAGCAGGTTTCCCCGGAGGAACCATTTTATGTGCATGTCAATGACGGTGACGGGGAGGAAGTTGAAGTCTTTATAGGTTGAAATTCAACAAGAAAACCATTCAACCGGCTTATATATAAAGCTGGTTTTTGTTTGCCCGGGATTAATTGTTATAAAAATTATAAATGGCTGTACTTAAATTTGCAAAAAGTGAATTTACTGGATCAAACACCGCCTGTACGGGGTGATGCACAAAAATCGTCAGGACGTAATTGCCGCCAGGCGTGTATACGATAGCTGAATCCCCAATGGTGTGGATTAAGCCATCGTCCTCGTTTGCCCAGCCGTGCTTGTGGGCAACGGTGATTCCTGAGGGTACCCCAGCTTGGATAAGAACGGCAATTTGATTGCGTGCCATGGTGTTGATCATCATCTCACATTCTTGCTGGGTGATTTCGCCAGGGAAAGCAGCAATTAATGCGCCGCCACCTAATTCTGCGCATTGGTAGATATCTTCCATCAACATACCCATGTCTGCTGGTGTGGTTTGGTTATAGTCATCAGGGTCGGTGCTGATGTCCTCGCGTTGGTTAGCGGGTGTTTCAAAGCGTTGAAGCAGGGGTGCGCCCACATAGAAATGACCCGCCCAAAAAGTATTTTTGAGTCCCAGCCGCTGCATGTCTTCTGTGACCAATAAAGGTGATAAGTTGTTGTCCAATACAGCCATAGCTAATTCGTCTGTGCTGGTGTTTTCGGATTGTTCGATCATTTCATTCATTAAGTCAATATACTCGGGCGGATAGGGTGATTCGATTTCACGAAAAGCAGAAACCATAACAGGGATTTTCACCGTGCTCCATGATGAGAAGGCAATATTGGGGGGGAGTTCATTTCCATCTGGTTGGTAGGCAAATGAGATATTTCTCGTTGTTGATAAATCCTGTAGATAGAGTTCGACAATGCCGTCAAACCCGGAGACGTCGATGATTTGTTTGAGCATAATTTCGAGGTCCGCAATCGACGGTCTGGGGATAGAAGCTTGTTTCAATGCCAAATTAACTGTTCTGCGTGTTGGGGATTCGAGGGCGTCAATGATTTGTAATGCGGCACGATCATAATCCAATTGTGTACCAGATGAACCGGATTCAAAACGAGTAGAGCCTGGCACAGGTTGAGGTGGTGTGGCAGGGGTGTCATACCGGGGCGCGATTTCGAGTCGGAGGTATTCCTTGATGCGAGCTTCGTCATAATCTGTGTTGAGGGGAACGTTTATGGTTCTAATGCTCCGATTCCAGAGAAACCCCCAAAAGCCCTCCCAAAAAGGCTCAGTGATGCGTTGATTATCAGCAACCGCCAGCATATTTTCAACCTCAGGTTCAAATCCCAAAACAGCCGGTCGGACCTGGATAGGTTTGCCATCATAGCGCAGCTCAATTGGTGAGCGGTAAATGGTATAAAGCCTTTCCGATGCCTGCTCATAATTCAATCCCCCAATTGGCACACCAGCAACATACATTCCTTGGGGAAAGTTGTTGCGGATACGGCTGTAACTAATAAGCTGGATTGTCGTTAGGACAAGGGTTATTAGCAAGAAAAAGATTGCCGCCCATCTAAAGAGGGGGAAGTTGCGTCTTTTGATCATTTTGTCTATTGTACTTAATTTATGTTGATTCGTACAAGCATATTGACAGCATATTGAAGCATATTGAATTATTTTGTCGTGCTTTACCGTGAAATAACAATGGTGGGGTTGAATTTCGTTTTTGCAATCTTGGATTATTGCTGACAAGTCTGAAATTTCTTTATTCTGAATAAAAATTTTTACTCTGGTAAAATGGTATATGCTTGAATGATGGTCAGTATACAATACCCTGATTGCCTTTGTGGGTGGTTTGACACTGCTTGGGTGAAGGGATATACTGTCAAGTCGAAATTTGTAGAAAATTTGTTGGAGGTAGGCATTGAAAACAGCATTAATTACAGGGATTACCGGGCAGGATGGTTCCTACCTGGCAGAATTGCTTTTACATGAAGGATATGAAGTCCACGGGTTGATCCGTCGGTCGAGTACATTTAATACGCGACGAATTGACCACATCTATCGCGATCCCCACGGCAACGGCGGCAAGGTTAAGCTGTATTTGCACTACGGTGATGTGACGGCAGGAGATACCCTGCTGGATGTGCTTTACAATGTGAAACCGGATGAGGTTTACCATTTAGCCGCCCAGAGCCATGTTCGGGTTAGTTTTGATATGCCCGAATATACCGGCGATGTGACCGGATTAGGAACAACGCGCATCCTGGAAGCGATCCGAAAAGCCGGTATGAAGTCAAGGTTTTACCAGGCTTCCTCCAGCGAGCTTTATGGTGACTCAAAACCGCCACAGGATGAAAACACACATTTTCGACCTCGCAGTCCCTACGCAGCAGCAAAACTCTATGCTTACTGGATGGCGAACAACTACCGTGAGGGATACGGCATGTTCGCTGTTAATGGGATATTGTTCAACCACGAATCGCCCCGCAGAGGGGAGACCTTTGTAACCCGTAAAATTACGCAAGCCCTGGCAAATATCATGGCGGGCAATCAAAAACATTTATATTTGGGCAACCTCGAGTCACGTCGTGACTGGGGTTACGCGCCTGAATATGTGGAGATAATGCACCTGATGCTGCAGCAGGATCAACCTGAAGATTATGTGGTTGGGACCGGTGAAGCCCATAAAATCAGCGAATTTCTCGACGAAGCCTTTGGTTATGTGGATATGGATTGGCATGATTACGTCCGGATTGATCCCCGCTACTATCGTCCGACCGAGGTGGATTTCCTTGAAGCGGATACCTCCAAAGCAAAGAATCAGCTGGGTTGGGAGCCCAAGGTTAAGTTCCACGAATTGGTCAAGATCATGGTTGATGCGGATATGGAACTGGTTGGGCTGGACGCGCCGGGCGACGGCAGAAAAATAATCCAGGAAAAGTTCTCCGGCTGGCACCGCTGGGAAGACCAGGTCGTCTCGATGGGGCGGTAAAGCACCCATTGATTTTAATTCACCTCTGAAGATGGGGTTGAATATTCTTTAAAAAATGGCTATAATTTGATTACTTAGAACTTGCGGAAGAGTAAGGCATCAACCCCTGAAAGAGAAGGCTTGCCAAGGCTGAGAGCGGCCGCAGACCCGGTTATGCATGAAGTCGCCGCAAGGTATTGCTGAAGAAAGCCGAATAAGGCAACTAGAACGGCACGGGTGCGCCCGTTACAGCGTCGCCGGATGAGTGTCCGGTCTGAGCGCGCTGACCTGGTTCAGCGAAATGAGGTGGTACCGCGGAAGTTGACCTTTCGTCCTCTGGGATGAGAGGTTTTTTTGTTTTAATACTTAATTTTATGGAGGTAGAACGCAATGGCTAAAGAACTGCCAAAAACATACGATTTCAATAGGACTGAAGACCGGCTGTATCGCTGGTGGTGGGAATCGGGGTATTTTGAACCCTCAAACGACCCAAATCAACCGGATTTTGATCCGAACAAGAAACCCTTCGTGATTTCAATTCCCCCACCAAATGTAACCGGGCGTCTTCACCTGGGACATGCCATGTTTGTCTCTTTGGAGGATTTGATGATCCGCTATCATCGGATGAAGGGGGAGCCGACCTTATGGGTGCCGGGTACGGACCATGCCGGGATTGCTACTCAGCTCCAGGTGGAGAATATGCTGCGGGAGCAGGGCACGAGCCGGCGTGAGGTAGGCCGGGAGAAGTTCCTGGAATATGCCTGGGAATGGAAGGAGGAATTTGGTGGGATCATCACCCAGCAGATCAGGCGATTGGGTGCATCCTGTGATTGGGAGCGGGAACGCTTCACACTGGATGAGGGTTTGTCCAGAGCTGTGAGAGAAGCCTTTGTGACCCTTTATGAGAAGGGTTGGATCTACCGCGGACCCCGGATGATCAACTGGTCCCCAGGTCTGCAAACTGCGGTTTCAGATTTGGAAGTGGAGCATGCCCAGGAGCCTGGCAAACTGTATTATTTCAAATACATGATTGCGGGTAGCGATGACTATATCCCGGTCGCCACCACCCGTCCTGAGACGATCCTGGGTGATTCGGCGGTGGCGGTGCATCCCGAAGATAAACGATTCAAGAAATTTATTGGGGTAAAAGCCGTGGTCCCGATGCTGGGACGTGAGATCCCGGTTATATCTGACAAGTATGTGGACCGGGAGTTTGGCACAGGGGCGCTTAAGATCACACCTGCACATGATCCCAATGATTACGAAATTGGCATACGTCATGATCTGGAATTTATCAACATTCTCAACAAGGATGCCACGATCAACGCGAAGGGCGGACCTTACCAGGGGTTGGATCGCTTTGAATGCCGTCAGACCTTGTGGGCGGATATGGAAAAAGCTTGCCTGGTGATCAAAGTGGAACCCTACATGATGAAAGTGCCGCGCTCTCAGCGTGGGGGTGAGATCATCGAACCCATGATCTCCACACAGTGGTTTGTGGATGTTCAGGAGATGGCGGATGCTGCCTTGGGCGCTGTTAAGGATGGTAGGATCGAGATTATCCCTAAGCGCTTCACAAAGGTGTATTACAACTGGATGGAAAACATTCGCGACTGGTGCATCAGCCGCCAGTTGTGGTGGGGCCACCGAATCCCGGTTTGGTATTGCGAGGATTGTGATGGGATGACAGTGCCGCGGGAGGACCCGGAGGTTTGCCAACACTGCGGCAGTCCCAACTTGCGGCAGGACCCGGACGTCCTGGATACCTGGTTTTCATCCGCACTATGGCCTTTTTCTACCCTGGGGTGGCCGGAGCAAACGCCAGACCTGGCATATTTTTATCCGACCTCAGTCATGGAAACGGGTTATGACATCCTGTTTTTCTGGGTGGCGCGTATGATTATGACGGGCCTGGAATTCACCGGTGAAGTGCCTTTCCACACCGTCTATCTTCATG
>JAXHUT010000412.1:0-3389 GCA_034189405.1 Chloroflexota bacterium | reverse complement strand
CTGTATTCCAATGAATTCAGCACTCACATGGCAGTTCCCCAGATATCTCATGATATCTGGATACAGCTGTTGTGCCCTGATGGCACTTCAGCATATGGCCGCACATGCTCGGACCGGCGAAAGTTTACAGACGCTCGAAGCAGCGATATGTGGGGATTAACAAAATCTATGCCCAAACTCTTCGCTTTTATGATAAAGTAATAATTACAATATGGATGAAGTGATTTATAATTATTTTAGCTATCAGCTATCAGCTATCAGCTATCAGCTATCAGCTATCAGCTATCAGCTATCAGCTATCAGCTATTTTTCCATAAAGGTGGTTCCTATGTCCTCAAAAACAATTAATTTAGTTTTGATAATCTTTGGTGTATTATTACTGATTCTCTCCTTGCTTGCTGACCTGATCGGGATTGGCTCTTACCCTGGAATCAATTGGGCGCAGATCCTCGGCGCAGGCGCAGGTATCATTGTGATTGTGTTGGGCATTTGGCGAAGCCAAAATAAAATCAAGGATTAAGATCTCTGTTTTGGTGTGCTAAAAAGCATAAAAGAGGCTTGTCAGGAGATTGGATTTGATGTAAAATAGGTTCTGTCGAACAATGTGGATAGAACTTACACCGCAGCCAGTCTAATTGACGTCATTGTTTTGCTTGTTCTTATCTACACAAGGGCTGATTCATCATCGCAGCACAGGATTTAAAACGCCAACAACGCAGCACTCGAATTCAGCCCTTGTTCGACTCTTTCCCCCGTCTTCTGTCCCCCGTCATTCCAACCCGCTATGAAATCCTGAAGCAAAGCGGAACACCAGGAGCGATAGCGGAGAGGTGCTGAAGCGAAGCGATAGGACCAGCTATGAAATCCTGAAGCGAAGCGGTAGGACCAGCTATCATCTCCCCCTAATCTTAAATTAACCTATATGGTATAATTTCGCACATTAGCACGAATAAGAAAGAACCCATTAACCACCCTTTCTCTCTGGGGAGGCAATCGATTGTTCGAAACTTATTATCATATTAATTTTCATTAATATTCATTGGATTATTGGTAAGTTATCCGGATCTTAGAAGTTGTAGGGACTTCGCTTATGTCATTATCTTGGTACGTGATCAACAGCAAACCTAACAAAGAAAAATTTCTGTTTTCACAACTACTGCACCGTGAGATTGAAACTTTTTACCCGCGCTTGCGGGTTGAACCGGTTAATCCTCGCTCACGCAAGATCAAGCCCTATTTCCCCGGGTACCTCTTCGTCCATGTTGACCTTGATAAAACCCCCATCTCCAGCTTAACATATATCCCAGGCGCGAAGCGGGTGGTTAGTTTTGATTATGAGCCTGCTATCGTCCCGGATGATGTGATCAGCGTGATCCAAGATAATGTCGAACGCATGAACCGTGACCCGAAAAAGTATCAAATCGCCCTAAAACATGGCGATCCCGTTGTTATTAAGGGCGGTCCTTTTGAAGGCTACCAGGCGATTTTCGATGCTGATCTGAAAGGCAGCGACCGGGTGCGATTGTTGATCAAACTTTTACATGCGCAGCAAATCCGGGTGCAGGTGCCAAAGGATATGGTAAAACCTAAAAAATCGTAATCCTCACCAGCGAACCAGGGGAAGACGCCAGGAAGTCATTACGTTCATATCTTTAACCAGCCGACATGTAAGCATTTCATGTCGGAGGGGCGGAGGCGTGGAGTTTTTAAGCTGATGGCTGATAGCTCATAGCTGATAGTTTGTAGCTGGTAGTTAGTAGCTTGTAGCAAAAATGTAGGGTGCGTTGCGGTTTTCAACGCACCAAAACAATCTTATGAAAAGGATTTAAAAATTTGAGTAACATTTGGAAATGAAAACACAAGTAGCTTATAAAGACTTGCAAGTGTGGCAGAAGAGCATGATTTTTGCTGATGAGGTCATCCAATTACTCGATGAAATGGAAAGACCTCGAAAGCATTATCGTCTTTTTGAGCAGTTAGAGGCAGCCGTGACTTCAGTACCGATGAATATTGCAGAGGGAAAAGGACGAAATTCAAAAAAGGAATTCGTGCACTTCTTGTATATTTCCCGCGGCTCTCTCTATGAGACCCTGACCTTACTCGAAATCTTCAAAATGCGCGGTTGGCTAAACAACGAAAATTTCATTGAGCTTGAAAACAAATCCAATGAAATCGCGAAAATGTTAAAAGGACTCATCAACGCCGTTGTTTTTAGCGGATAGTCCTTCTTTTAAATCTTTTCCTATCACCTATCAGCTACGAAGTCCCTGAGCGAAGCGAATGGGATGAGCTAAAAAATTATGACTCAACAATCAACTCCATCTCCAAATAAAAAGCGAAATATTTTTCTTCTCGTGCTGGGTATTCTCCTCCTCACCCTCGCGCTGACCTACTTCCTGTGGTTCAGGCCAAGTGTTACAAGTCCCATTTCTGCACCGCTCTCACTTCCCACGCGATTAACGACGGTGGAAAACTCTGAAAATTCACAGTCGGAGCTCGTGGAAGGGCCATCCAACCTGCCTGCAGTACCCTTATTCGTTCGCCCCACCAAAGCACCTTTGGCGAAACCCGTTTGCGGCGATGACCTGGTTTGGACGGTGCTGCTGGTCGGGATCGATTACCGGGGTGAGGGCTATGCCTACGGACTGGCGGACATCATTCGGCTTGTGCAGATTGATTTTGTGGACATGACCGTCAGCATGGTGCCCCTGCCCCGCGACCTGATCGTGGAGGTCCCCGAAGGGCGTTTCACCGTCCCGGATCCATTCAAAATCAACCAAACCTATCTATTCGGCACTCCCGGTATGGGACATTTTGACGGTTCCGGCGGCGGCGCTGGCGGATTGGCAGAAGCCATTCAATATAATTTTGGGGTCAGTGTTGATCATTATGGTGTGATCAATTTTGAGACTTTTATCAACCTCATCGATGCTATCGGCGGGGTCGAAGTCGATTTGCCCGTTGCGATTTCGGGTGGTTCTCTGGGGAACTTCTCGGCTGGCGTCCAGACCCTGGATGGGGAACGCGCCCTCGCCCTTGCTCGCATCCGTTATGGCTATGGGGATTCCTTCCGGATCAGCAACCAGACCATCATCCTCCGAGGGGTATTAAAGAAGATGTCTAAACCTGCCATGCTCCTCAAGGTGCCTGACCTGTTGCAGGAGTTCTCCGGCGGTTTCCTGACCGACCTCTCTGTTGATCAGCTGACAAGCCTTGGCATCTGCACCCTGAGTCACTTCGATACCCAGAACTTGTATGCCTTTGAAGTTCCCCAAGACCTGCTGACCGGTGGCAGCGCCTACATCCCAACCCTCAACAACAACGCCTTCGTCTATCATTGGGATGAGGATTTTGTGGAATGGATACATCAGGCGTTGGTAGCGGGGAGT
>JAXHUT010000411.1:0-4861 GCA_034189405.1 Chloroflexota bacterium | reverse complement strand
ACAATCCGCAATTTATTCCTCATGTTTGATCTATTTTTTACCTAACCCTAAATCCCTTCCCTAAAAGGAAGGGACTTTTTCACCCCTTCCCTTCAGGGAGGGGGTCAGGGGGTAGGTGTGCCTTGTTTGAACTTTTATTAATTCTTTAGCTCGCATCAAGAAGGGATATAATTACTGCTGTGAATTAGACTTTAGTAATAAAAGCCCTCCGCAAGGATAAAAATTTTGAGGTATGCTTTATCGGGTAAATTGTTCAACAATGAATGGATTGTATTTATGCAGGAAATTGATCAGAAATATGAAGATGCTTTAGATTTTCTGTACAGCTTCATTGACTACAGCCTAAAGCGCAACTTTAGGTATGCGGAAGAAAAATTTAACCTTGATCGAATGCGTCGTTTCATGACTTTGTTGGGAGACCCCCAAAAGGATTATGACATTATTCATATTGCCGGCACAAAGGGTAAAGGTTCCGTTTCTGCTTTGTGTGCAAGCGTTTTAAAGAGTGAAGGGTACCAGGTAGGGTTGTATACATCGCCGCACATGGTTCGCTACACCGAACGAATTAAGATCAATGACCATGAAATTTCGAAAATGGATGTTGTTGACATCATCGATCAGATCAAGCCGGTTACTGAGAAAGTACCCGAGATTACGACCTTTGAATTAATGACAGCCATGGCTTTCTTGTATTTTTCTCAGCAAAAAGTGGATTACGGCGTTTTTGAGGTGGGGTTGGGCGGTAGACTTGATGCAACGAACATTGTTAATCCGTTGGTTGCGGTGATAACCTCCATTTCTTATGATCACGTCAAAATCCTGGGTGATACCCTCAGCGAGATCGCAGGAGAAAAGGGTGGGATTATCAAGGAGAATGTTCCTGTGATTGTTGCACCTCAGAAGGAGGAAGCGCGACTCAAACTTGAACAAATCGCGCAGGAACGTAATGCACCCGTGATCCAGGTCGGGCGGGATTATCTCTATGCCGCTGATTCTCACAGTATGGACAGTCAGCATTTTCTGGTGTGGACGCCCGACGAACAACCCATGGTGGACGAGTTTATTGAATCGGGGGGCAGGGATTTATGGAGCCCGCTGCGTTTGCAAATTCCCCTTTTGGGGTTTCACCAGGTCGAAAACGCTGCAACAGCGTATGCCGCCCTGAAAACTACTGAAAAATTGGGCTTGAAGATTTCCCAGAATAGCTATCAAAAAGGTTTTTCAAGTGTAAAATGGCCTGGCAGGATGGAAGTATTACATAATCATCCAACAATTGTTCTAGATTCAGCGCATAATCGCTATTCCGCGCTTAGATTGCGTCAGGCTTTGGATGACTACTTCCCGGGATTGCCGGTGATCATGCTGTTTGGTGCTTCCGAGGATAAGGATATTGAGGGGATGTTCCAGGAATTGCTGCCCAGGGTTCGGCGTGTGATAACAACCCAATCCATCCATCCTCGGGCGATTGATGCCGGTGCATTGGTGGAATTAGCCCATCGTTTTGGCAGATCTACCCAAGCTGTTGTTCCTATTGAAGATGCCTTTAATGTCGCCTTGCAGGAAGCCGGAGACGAAGCTGTGATTTTAGTTACCGGCAGTGTATTTGTTGTGGCGGCGATCAGAGATTTTTTCATGAAACAACAAAAAAATCAGGCTAATCGTTAAAATTCGAGTGACTACAATCAAAATGATGCATGCAAATTGACTGGAGCAAAGATGAGTGATGAGCAATGGTTCCCGCCAACTGACGATGAAGAAACGCTTTTTAATAACATTCACCAAAGGACAGAAGAGCTTTATCGGATTACAAATCGAGAAAGTGATGAAAATGGTGTATATATCAGCCCAGCCTTTGTGTTGAATGACGTGGTTGTTTTTCCGCACATGATCTCCCCCATCTTCTTAAGTGCTGAAAACAGCCATCTTGCGATAGAAGCAGCCCAGGGACAAAATAAAACTGTCGTGGCTTTGTTTTTGTCAGACCAGGGGGTTGAAGAGGATTATTTGAGTGATTTTTTGCCGGTTGGCATTGAATTGGCGGTCGGACGGATGCTATCCATGCAGGGCGGCAATCATTCAGCCCTGGTGCAGGGAAGACGTCGGGTTGAAATTGTCAATATTTTGCAGGGTGAGCCTTACCTTATCGTAGAAGTCCGCCCCCTTTCTGATGAATTCCGAATGACTAAACGCCTGACCGCGCTCATGCGCTCCTCACGGAGTCTATTCGAGAGCTGTGTTGCATTAAATGACAGCCTGCCTGAAGAAGCGCATCTTTTCTCAATGAATATCAACGATCCGGGCTGGTTAGCGGACATGATTGCAACCTCCCTTTCTCTTCCCAATGAAACCCGAAAAGAATTGATGGTCCTAAAACATCCTGCTGATCGCTTGAAGCAGTTAAATCAGATTCTGGCAGAAGAATTGGATGTTTTGGAATTGGAAGATGAAATCCAAGCACAGGTGCAAACGGAAGTGGATCGGTCTCACCGGGAGTTTTATTTGCGTGAACAAATGAAGGCGATCCAATCTGAGCTTGGTGAAGGCGATATTTGGAGTCAGGAAATTCTTGATCTCAGCGAAAAGATTGATGAAAAGAAATTACCGGAAGAAGTTAAAACTCAGGCATTTCGTGAATTGCAGCGTTTACAGCAAATGCCGCCTATGTCACCGGAAGTGGGCATTATACGTACTTATCTCGATTGGCTGCTGGATTTGCCATGGGAAGAAGCAAGCCAAGACAACCTGGATGTACGCCATGCCAATGATGTTCTTGAACGAGAACATTATGGTCTTAAGAAAGCCAAAGACCGCATTATTGAATATATTGCGATCCGCAGCCTTAAACCTAAACGACTGCGGCAGCCGATCTTATGTTTTGTAGGCCCACCAGGAACTGGTAAAACTTCCCTGGGAAAATCGATTGCCAATGCATTGGGACGGAAATTTGTTCGCCTATCACTGGGCGGTGTCAGAGATGAGGCGGAGATACGGGGGCATCGCCGAACCTATATTGGTGCTATGCCAGGACGAATCATTCAAACCATGCGGCGGGCAGGGACGTCCAATCCACTGTTTATGCTGGATGAGATCGATAAGCTTGGGGCTGACTTTCGCGGCGATCCTTCCTCTGCGTTATTGGAAGTGCTTGATCCTGAGCAGAACAACGCCTTTTCCGATCATTATTTAGAGGTTACTTATGACCTTTCCGATGTGATCTTCATCACAACAGCAAATACACTAAGCACAATTCCCCCTGCCTTGTTGGACCGGATGGAAGTCATCGAGTTTTCTGGTTACATAGAAGAGGAAAAGCTGGAAATCGCAAAGCGCTTCCTGATCCCACGCCAATTGGATGAGAATGGCCTGGCAGATGAGGGTATTGTTTTTCAGGAATCGTCCTTAATGAAGATCATCCGTGAATACACTTTTGAAGCAGGTGTGCGCAATTTTGAAAGAGAAATTGGCAGTGTGTTGCGCAAGGTTGCCCGCTTGAAGACTGAAAAGAAATCACATCCTAAGCGAATCACCCCCCAGGCTGTTCGAAGGTTCCTGGGACCGCAGCAATTTTTTGAAACTGAGGCTGAGTTGGCGGATGAAGTTGGTGTGGCAACCGCTTTAGCTTGGACTGAAAATGGTGGGGAAATCATGCCGGTTGAAGTTTTGATTTTAGAAGGAAAGGGAAACCTGCAGGTCACCGGGCAAATTGGGGATGTTATGCAGGAGTCAGCACAGGCTGCCTTATCGTATATTAAATCCCGGGCAGAACTTCTTGATATCAAACCAGATATTTTTGAAAATGTGGATGTCCATTTGCATGTCCCGGAGGGGGCAATACCCAAGGATGGACCGAGTGCTGGTATTACGATGACGACTGCGATGATCTCTGCTTTTACCAACCGACCAAGCTATCATTTGGTAGGAATGACTGGTGAGATCACCTTAAGAGGTCGGGTTTTGCCGGTCGGTGGGATCAAAGAAAAATTTCTCGCATCGCATCGGGCGGGTCTTAAAAAGGTGATTATTCCCATCCGAAATGAAAAAGACCTTGAAGAGGTGCCGAAGAGCGTTTTAAAGCAAATGACAGTCGTCGCGGTCAAACATATGGATGAAGTGCTGCCGGTTGCCCTGCACTTACCAGAAACCGCAAAAAAAATTACAAAACGACGAAGGTCATAAAAAACAACCCCTGAAAATTAAGGGGCTGATGGTTGGTCCTTTTCAAAAATCCTTAAAGCATGTCACTGTCTGGGTCCTGAGATTCAAGATTTGGCGCCGGTTGATAGGTGTTACTTTGCAAAGCTTTTATGCCGTTGCGCACCTGGTTCAACACCCGATCCATATGCATTTCTAAATTGGTCAATGTTTCAAGGATATATTTGTCCGCCTCACCTTGCGTAATAAAAGCATCTTTGTGGGCTTGTTCAAGAATTTGCTCAGCCTTGACTTTTGCTGACAGGATCAGCTCATCGTCCTCTAATTGTTTTTCAGCTTTTTCACGTGCGAGTGAGATCGTTCGGTTGGCTTCTTCTTTGGCTTGCGCCAGGATCCGATCACGTTGCGTGATAATCTGCTGTGCCTTTTTAATTTCCTCAGGGATAGCCACGCGCATTTGATCGATGATATCCAACATGCGATCCTCATCAACAATGACACTGTGGGTCATCCAAATAGGGCGGCTATCATTAAATAGTTCTTCGAGTCGATCGACGAGATGTAAAATATCCATTACTTCCTCCGAATTGAATATACATCTGATTCTGTTGCAAGCGTTATACCAATCTTAACATATATTTCAGATTTTAGGGTTTAATCTCTTAGGGATGTTAAGTGGACGACATTTTGGTCGTCTCCTAAAATATTA
>JAXHUT010000410.1:0-4388 GCA_034189405.1 Chloroflexota bacterium | reverse complement strand
ATTGAGCCTGAGGTGTAGGAAAGAGGAACCTGCCCACATAACAACTTAGCCGGAATAGTGAAGACGACAATGATTTTTAGTAGAAAACTCATTTTCTTTGTGACCTTCGTGTGTACTTCGTGTCCTTTGTGTTAAGTTTTTGCCTAATGCCTGAGTAGATGCTTTTTATTTTGTAAAGTCCACTAACCAGCTTTTTATTTCCTCACGGCTTGGGATGCGGCCCGATGACAGCACTTTCTCATTCACTACCAGCGCAGGCGTGGTCATCACCTCATATGCCATAATTTCCGGCATTGACTTGACCTTAATAAACACTGCTTCAAGACCAAGTTCTTCCACAGCCTTTTTTGTAACGGCTTCCAATCTGTGACAATTCGGACAACCGCTGCCTAAAATTTTTATTTCCATTTTTTATTCTCCTTTATTTATCGAATGAACCAACCAAATATTAAACCAGAAAGGGTGCTGAAAATCGTCACCAAAATGACATAAACCGCCGTTTTCTTTTTGCCAATCACCGTATTAGTGATCAGGATTGACTGCAAGCTCAATTCAGGATCTGCCAGCAAATACGCCAGTAGGGGTCCTCGGTGCATACCCAAGGACAGGAATGTTTGTGCCACGGGCACCTCCACGAGTGTCGGGAAGTACATGAAAACGCCAAAAATAACACCGGCTAAATTAGCCCAGACCGTGTTTCGCCCTGCCAGGGTTTGAATCCAAACGGCAGGGATCAGCGCTCTTGCGATGGATGCTGCAAAAACACCCACCAGCAGCAATGGGATAATTTGTTTCACAAAACGCCGTGTTTCCCACAACCATTCCTGGCGTTGGCTTTCTTCGAATTTCTTCGCCATCATCCACCATGCAGCGGCTAACAGCAGCGTTTCAGCAATCAATCGTCCGTTGAAACCAATCACTAAACCCTGCTCGACTGTCATGATAGAAAACGAAGCCGCAATCAATGTCAGCGTGATCAAGCCCAGGCTGATATAAGTCCAGGTTGAAAATCCCTCATAAATATCCTTGAAGCCCTTTATTGCAGACAAACCAATCAAAATCAACAAAATAATCAAGAACAGACCGTGTACACTAACACCTTCAATACCCAAACTGGGGTCAGGGGGGATCAGTCCATCCAGGTAATTTTGAAGGTTTGAAGACCATGCTCCTGGTATAGTAAATTCATAAAAAACGTCGCGGAAAAGGCCAATTTGCAAAGTGCCAACCAGTAAAGTTCCGAGCAACAATACAAAGAATATGATCGTGTGTGTTGGAATTTTGGCTTTGCCAGAAAACAAGTTGTTATTGTTGGTTTTTTCAGCGTGGGCGGCATCGTCTTTCCTGAAAAACCAGGCCATCAGCAAACCAATTAGCATGCCAAAGACCAAAGATAAGATCACCCGAGCCAGGGCGATATCCATCCCAATTTGAACCCCGGTGAATGAGATTGCCAGGATATTAACGGCTGGACCAACAAATAAAAAAGTGATGGCCGGTCCCAGCCCGGCACCTTTTTTGTAGATACTGGCAAACAAGGGCATGATCGTGCAGGAACAGACGGCAAGGACAAAACCGCCCAAAGCAGAAGCAGGATAAGAAATCCATTTTGGCGCGTCCCGTCCCAAATAGCGAGTGATGGCTTCTTTGGGCATTAGGGCTGCCAGGGCACCTGCGATGAAAAAAGCCGGCAGCAAACATAACAGCACATGTGCTGCCAGATAAGCAGCCAGCCCGCCCAATCCAGATTGTAACAAGTCAATGATCGTGTTCGCGATGTTCAAATTCACTCCTTATATAGATATTATTGCATATATTAGACTAAAAAAATTACCGGGTGTTCGTGCAGAACGGGCAGGTGCAACCTTCGGGGTGACTGGGCGACCCTGCCTGACCCATTGTTTTATGCAGTAGTTCACGAGTTAAGTCGCAGGTCAGGCGATAAAAAACATTCTGTCCGTCTTTTTCATCCATGACCAGGTCAGCATCTCGCAAAACTCGTAATTGCTGAGACACATAAGCCTGGGGACGTCCCGTCACAGCCTGTAAATGACACACACAAGCCTGTTGCTTGCGCAATTCATCCAGTATTTGCAAGCGCACAGGGTGTGAAAGAATATGGAATAGATCTGCTTTAGATTGATATTTTTTCATAAAAATTTATCTTATATATCGTTTTTTGCATATAAAATATTTTATTATCCAGGATTCATAATGTCAATATGACATTCTTCCTGTGATTTTCTTCTGATGTGTGATTAATTTGTCACTACGATCGAAGAGACTGCGAATCGTCCTGTCTACGAAGTGTCCTGTCTACGAAGTGTCCTGTAAGGAAAGGAAAGGAAAGAAAAGAAAAGGAAGCGATCTCGGAGATACATATGGAGAACAGTCAATTCTTAACCTAAAAACCGATTAGATTTTTATACCTGATCCACACCTCAGACTGCCACGTCGTCCTAATCCTTACGCCTTTCAGGCTCTGCACCTAAAGGTGTTCCGTTGTACTCCAAACAGGGGCCTCACGCTAAGACTTGTTTGCCTATTAAGAGGCGTGCAACCTGCTCAAAATGCTACAAGCTATCAACTACAAGCTACAAGCTACCCCCTTTCAACTTCAAAGTCCCTGAGCCCAGTGGAACACCTACCCCCCTCCACCCCCGCAGGCCTGGGGAATTAATTTTATCATCTTGCAAGGATAACAACTGCGTAGCGTCCTGTAAGGTCGCAATCTTAAATATGTTGCACATCATACAATTACCGCAAAGGCAACTATAATAAGCAGCAAAGATTAAGTGATTTCTCAAAAGAACGTTCCCGCTCTTTTGAATAATCATAAAAAGGAGCCAGAAGATGACCCTGATCTTCAAAGCCAAACAAAGCATCGTATTCATTGGTGACAGCATCACCGATTGTGGGCGAAGAGAGCCCGCTTACACCCCACTAGGGGACGGCTATGTCCATCTGATCCATGACTTACTTCAGGCAGCTCATCCCGAATCGAAGCTAACCGTCATAAACAAGGGCATCAGCGGGAACACGATCCTGGACCTCAAATCTCGTTGGCAGTCGGACGTTCTTGAAATCAAGCCGGACTGGTTGTTCATCTATATTGGTGTCAATGACGTTTGGCGTTTTTTTGAAGGCAACCGTGATGAAGCTGTCCACTTGCCTGAATTCGCCAACATCTATCGCCAGCTGCTAAAAGACGCCCAAACCAATACCAATGCACAAATTCGGCTGGTATCCCCTTATTTAGCCGAGGAAGACCCTCAAAATCCGTTCCGAAATAAACTCAGCCAGTATCAACATGCCATCGACGGCATCGGTGAGGAATTCGACTTTCCCATAATCCACCTGCAACCCGCCTTCGACTGGGCGATGCGCTCCAAGCCGGGGAGATACTGGACAGTTGACAGGGTCCACCCTACCCGCGAGGGGCATATGCTGATCGCATTGACGATTTTGAGGACATGTGGGTTCAGCCTTTAGAATCAAAAGAAAACATTCTCAATTTTCTTCAGAAATATTTAAAAGAAAAAAGGCTCCCCGGAAATTCAGGGAAGCCTTTTGTATTACTTAACGAAGTTATCCGAATCTTACTTCATTATTAATGGGAAGAAAGTCAAAAGTGGGAATCCCTCAATATTCACCGGCCAGAAATATGCCTGTCCAACGCCAGGTTTGCCGAAGTAATCCACCAGCATCATACCTTCAGGCTGGCTGAGAAAGTATCCATCCACATCATCCACCATGAACAACAATGAGGAAGGCGTTCCGAATGGAAAATAATCAGTTAGCATCCAAAGGAACGGCAGCTTGGTAATATCAAAACTAGCCATCCCAGCATAGTCAGAAGTGCCGTACCAATCATAACTGACCACTTCATAATCAAATGCATCCGCAATGTATTGGTAAACTGCTGGCAGATACCATTCCATGAAGCCAGAATTGTAATCCGCGTAGATCGTGAAGGGGCTGGCAAGGTAAACACCACCATCATTATAATCTACTTGCAAAACGATCCGGGTGTTATCAGGATAACCACCAAGAACTCCTGCGCTGTAGTTGTAGTTAAAATTGACAACAGGCTGCTCAGCATCGCCATAAACTCATAAATCGACTTCGCTCCAATAGGGCTGTAAGGTATGCTGACCACCCCACATGGCAAATCCGGGATAAATTAAGTAACCGTCCGTATCCATGCCAACATAGCGAATATCCGCCATGTCAATCACAGCCGGGTCGTTATCGGAAACCATCGTTACCGGGAAACCCCAAAGCGAGGAAGCAACCGGTCCGGTTTGGTCCAGATCAACCCAACCCAGTTCACCGAGTTCGATGTCCGTGTTCTTATCAAATTCGTTGATTTCAGTGTAAGGTCTTGG
>JAXHUT010000041.1:0-2177 GCA_034189405.1 Chloroflexota bacterium | reverse complement strand
TAGAGATATGATGCATGCACGGCGCAACAAGACTTTAAATAAAAATATGAAATCGATTATCTTGTTTCGATTAATGCAATACCTGGGGACGATGAAGGGCTATCATTATTCGGGTAAAGTGGATGCGCAATTACACCGAAGATTTTACTATCCCCCGAATATACTCGAAGTCAAATTGCCGGAGCAGCGTCCTGTAAAACCTATTTTTTATGACGAGGATTAGGAATTAAATACGCCGGGTGGCATTTCTTTTTTCTAATAATATTCAAATTCTGACCCAGGTATTCGGCACGTCAAAATATTTGCTTCGACTGGTCATGGAATAAGTATGACAGAAAAATTAAAAGAAAAAGTTTTCAAGACATACGTCAATTTATTCAATGCCGAACCAGAATTTATGATCTTTGCGCCTGGACGTGTTAATCTGATTGGTGAACATACCGATTATTCAGATGGTTTTGTCCTTCCCTTTGCAATAAATTTGGGAATTATTATTGCCTTTTCACCAAAATCCAATGATCAAATTAATTTATACGCCCTTGACTTCGACCAATTTTTTGAACAAAGCATATCAACAATTTTAGAGTTTGAAGATGGTTGGAAGGGGTACATCAAAGGTGTTATCCGGGTACTTAAGGATATGGGTTTTAAACTCAAAGGCTTTCAAGGTGTGGTCGCTGGCAACCTGCCGATTGGTGCAGGATTATCATCATCGGCTGCTTTAGAAGTGGCTGCTGTCAAAACCCTTTGTATTTCAAGCGATATACACCTTCCGAACATAGAATTAGCGAAAATTAGCCAGATAGCCGAACGTGAGTTTGTTGGTGTTAATGTCGGCATTATGGACCAACTTATTTCAGCTAAGGGAAGGCTTGGTCATGCTGTTAAACTGGATTGCAGGACCTTGGAAACAGAATACGTCCCCTTACCTGAGGGTGTTGCCTTTGTCGTTTTGGACACCAAGACTCGCAGGGAATTGAGTCATTCAGCATATAACACCCGCCATGAAGAAGTAGACATAGCAGCAAGGATCCTGGAGGTCCTCAACCTTCGGGATGCGACACACGCAATGCTGACAGAGAAAAAGGGCAGTTTCCCGATGGATGTTTACCACCGTGCAAAGCATGTCATCTCTGAGAACGAACGCGTCCATGATTTTGTTGCTGCAATGCAAAACAATGACCTGAGAAAAATGGGAGATCTACTAAACACAAGCCATGAAAGTTTACGAGATGATTTTGACGTTTCGAGCAAAGAACTGAACATTATTGTTGATCTTGCAAAAGAACAACCAGGTTGTTTTGGCGCAAGAATGACGGGCGCAGGATTCGGCGGCTGTGCATTGGCAATGATTGATCAAGGGGTGCTGGATACTTTTCTCAATAAAGTTCACCATTTGTATCAGGCTGAAACTAACATCAATCCGCATATTTTCAAAATTGAAAGTGTGGATGGCGTTCACATGATTGATTTTTAGGTATTTCTAAAAGATCAAGCCTATGAGCTGTATAGGGATATGATTTATTAAGGGGAAAGAAAAATTTTCTTTTTTAGAGATTGTTTCATTCTAAATTGATTTTATGTTAGTATGTCCTCATTAATCGCGACTTTTTCTAACCTTTATCGTAGAATATGTTAAGAGTAAAGGAGCAACAATGAGTAATTCAAATAACAAATTGCGACGTTCTCATAGGAAGCGGGTCATTGCTGGTGTTTGCGGCGGATTAGGCGAATTTTTTGGAATCTGCCCATTTTGGTTTTGATTGTTATTTCTTATCCTCCTCCTTCCGGGCGGCTTACCAGGTTTGGTTCCTTACTTCATATTGTGGATCGTCATCCCAAAAGCATCAAGATAGCGATACAAAGACGGTACCTGACAAAAAATGTGGACTTATCGAATTTTTGTTTTGGGAATTATAGTTTTTCTTTTTAATCGACAGAAAAGAATAGCATTCGGAAGGTTATATAACTAAAATACAGGGCAATCAAGTAGTAAGCACCCCATTTCCCTAATTTTCCTTTGCTAAACCAGAGGATCATCCACAATAACGCCCCCGTAATTGTTTCCCAGGGTAAATCCCAAAAAACCAGCGGCCTAGGAACCCAATAACGGCTTATTATTGCACCGCCCCCAATCGCAACCAAGGGGTTGGTGATGTTACTGCCAATCAGTGTCC
>JAXHUT010000409.1:0-4424 GCA_034189405.1 Chloroflexota bacterium | reverse complement strand
ATCGGGCATGCCTGCCCTGGTTGATTTACGAGGGGAATCGGATTTATTTAATTATCGTTTGAGAGTAACCCAAGTTGCTGCGTCGGATGAGCTGGCAGCAGGTGCTTCCTTGATGATGGGGCAAGCTCAAGAAGGCACACCGGTTGTTCTGGCACGGGGTTTCCCTTATCCGTTACGTGAAAGCTGTTTGGGAGAGTTGATCCGTCCAAAAGAAAGGGATTTATTCAGGTGAAATATGTATGCAATTATCAGTGAAATAGACGCCCAATCTTCCGAAAAAGTTAATCAGATTTGGCGGAAATTATGTAACGCCTGTGGATTGGAAGCCATTTATAAGATTCCAACCCCCCATTTCACCTGGCTGGTTGCTGAAGCATTGGATGTTGAGCAAGTAAAATTAAAATTATCAAATGTAATTCAAGATTCTCCGCATATCAGCACCCATACCTTTGGAATAGGATTGTTTTCTGGCGAACGTCCAATTCTTTTTCTGCCGATGGTTAAGACTATTGAGATGATTCAACGCCATCAATATATTTGGGATGAAATCAGACCATATTGCACTGATCTCAAACTGTATTACTCTCCAAAATTTTGGATACCTCATATCACCTTAGCACTAAAAGATATAAGTCGAGAAAATCTTCCGTGTGCAATCAATGAAATTGGGTTTGAGAAGATAGAATTAAAGGTTTCTATAACCAGCTTTGCGATTGCTGAACATGAGGATGAAAAACTGGGAACCATCCTTGAACGATTTCCGGTTGGTGATTAAAGGGAGGATGGTTTGAAAGTAGTCGCGTTGGCTGGCGGTGTAGGCGGGGCAAAATTAGTTCATGGTCTGGCGATGCTGCTTCCACCAGAAGAACTGAGTGTGATCGTTAATACCGGGGACGATTTTGAATACCTGGGTTTGAATATCAGCCCGGACCTAGATACCGTTTGTTATACTCTAGCTGACCTGGCTAACCCGGTCACCGGTTGGGGAAGAAAGGATGAATCCTGGGGGGCTTTTCAGGAAATTGCAAACTTGGCTGGCCCGGATTGGTTTCATCTTGGGGATAAAGACCTCGGAACTCACATTCTTCGAACCTATCGATTGAGCCAGGGTTTCAAATTATCTGAGATTACTGCTGAATTTTGCCAGTCTTGGGGTGTAAACTATCCCGTATTCCCAATGAGTGATCACTCGGTTCGGACCGTTGTTCATACTGATCAGGGTGAAGCTTTGGGCTTCCAGGAATATTTTGTTCATCAAGCCTGTGCGCCAGTGGTTCAGCGGTTTGAGTTTGTTGGCATCGATGTTGCAAAACCTCTTCCCCAGGCACTGGACGCCATTAATGCATGTGATGTCGTCATTATTTCCCCATCTAATCCCTGGGTGAGCATTGATCCGATTTTGAAGGTCTCGGGTTATAGTGATGCTGTCCGCAAAAAACCGGTTGTAGCTGTTTCACCCTTGATTGGTGGGAGGGCAGTTAAGGGGCCGGCTGCAAAGATGGTCGAAGAATTGGGGTTGAAACCTTCAGCAGCTGCGGTGGCAAAGCATTATCAAGATATTTTGACGGGATTTGTTTTTGATATTCAAGATCGGCAAGAATTGGAAAAAATTGAGCGATGGCGTATAATTACTTTAGTTACAGATATATTGATGAAGAACAATCAGGATCGGTTTCGTTTAGCTGAAGAAGTACTCAGATTCTGCGGAACGATCCTCAACAGGAGCCGATAACCAAATGAGCCTTTGGGCGATTGTCCCCGTAAAACCCCTTCGTCGAGGGAAATCCCGACTTTCAGAAATTTTATCAGAAGATGAACGTTACCAACTTAATCACCACTTGTTTATCCACACCATTAATGTTTTAAAAAAAGTAGAAGGTATTTCCGATATCCTGGTCGTCAGCCGAGACTCTGATGTGCTGACCGAATCAAGGGATTTGGGCGTCCGCACGGTAACAGAGAACGGCACACCGGAATTAAATAATGCTTTAAGACGTGCCTCTTTGTTTTCAACCGCTTTCTCAACGGAAGGTGTGTTGATTGTTCCGGCGGATCTTCCCCTGCTGACCCCTGCTGACGTCAAGGGCTTTTTGAATGTTAAGCCCGAACCGCCGACCGGGGTCATATCACCGGATCGTAGGTGGGAAGGAACCAATATGTTGTTGATCGACCCGGCGGATTTGATCACCTTCTCTTTTGGGCAGGCGTCGTTTGATATCCATTGTGCTCTGGTAAAAGACAAGGGGGCAAACCTGGTTGTTTACGAAAATGAACGCATAGCGTTGGATCTGGATATACCTGAAGATTATGATATTTTAAGGGAAGAAGCGGTACTGCCGGTTTTCTTCTGATTATTTTGTCTCTAGTAAAAAGGATAATATCGAAATGATAGAGCGAGTTGCCTTATATTTGCAGGATGCACATGACCTTAGAGATGGTTTAGATTATGTCAAATATGCTGAAGATCGTGGATTTGAAGCTGTTTGGCAGGCGGAAAGCCGCCTTGTTCGCGATGCAATTGTGCCGATGGCTGCTTATGCGGCGGTAACAGACGAGATCAAGGTTGGCTCCGGTGTGATCAATAATTGGACGCGCAATATCGGCTTATTGGCTGCAACTTTTTTGACCCTGGACGATCTTGCACCTGATCGTATTATTTGCGGCATTGGTGCCTGGTGGGACCCGTTGGCAAAGAATGTGGGTATCAACCGGGAAAGCCCCTTGACCGCAATGGAAGAAACCGTGATTGTTTTACGGCGTTTGTTGAATATGGAGCGTGTAACTTTCGATGGGGACTATGTTCATGTTAACGGCATTGAATTAGATGTTGTCCATGGGCGCAGAGAGCCCCGCAATGTCCCAATTTATATCGGCGCGACGGGGCCAAAAATGCTGCAGTTAACGGGTAGAATTGCGGATGGTGTGGTGCTGAACTATTGTGTTCCTCCTGCGTATAACGAAAAAGCACTTGATGAATTGAAAAAGGGCTTGAAAGAATCTGGACGAACTTTAGACGATATCGACCGTCCGCAGCTGGTGGTTTGCTCTGTGGATGAGGATGGTGATAAAGCCATTGATACCAGCCGTGAATTGCTCACCCAGTATTTAGCACAGCAGCCACACATAGCGAAGGCATCGGGTGTTTCCATGGATGTTGTGGAAGAAATTCAATCGATCCTTGGCTGGCCTGCCACCCATGAACAGATTCAAAAGGCAAAGCATCTTGTGCCGGACGATCTCGTTCATCGTATTACTGCCAGCGGTACACCGGATGAAGCAAAGAAAAAGGTGCAGCAGTATATCGATAATGGCGCAACGTGCCCGATTTTATACCCGGTTGGCGGCAATGTAAAGGTATTAATCGATACATTTGCTACTTAACAGCTACTAAATAAGATGGATAAAAAACAACCTGGATCTAAAAATTGTTTTGTTTGCGGCAGAGAAAACCCTGCAGGATTAAAGTTGGAATTTTATACAACGGCACCTGGACAGGTGCGTGCTGAGATTTTTGTTCCAATAAAATATGAAGGTTATCCTGGCATTGTTCATGGCGGAATCATTGCGGCTATTTTAGATGAGACAGGGGGGCGAGCCTATATGGATGGTTCACATCCCTTTATGGTGACTGGACAATTGAAGGTGCGTTATCGCAAACCTGTTCCCATCAAAACAGCCTTGGTCGCTTTGGGAAAAGCAGTTCAAAGAAAAAGGCATGTCTCAAAAGCGCATAGTGAGATTCAAACATTAGATGGCGAGGTCCTTGCTGAAGCGGATTTGGTCCTGGTGGATATACCAGATGAAAAATATGCAAATGTTGACCCACAAGATTTGGGTTGGCGTGTCTACCCTGATAAGGAGGAAACATGATCAAAAAATATTTTCGGCCTCAGAATGTTGAGGAGGCTTTGGCGTTGTTAACAGACGCTCAGAAGAATTTGACGCCTCTAGGGGGCGGGACCAGTGTGAGCAGGCATCAAGAAGCACATCTTGGTGTGGTCGATTTGCAGGACACAAGTCTGGACCAAATTACTGTACAGGGACAAAGAATACAGGTTGGGGCAATGGTTCGTCTCAACGATCTGATGGGTCACGCGGATATTCATTCTGAAATTCAACGAGCCATTATGATCGACGCCAGCGAGAATATTCGCAATATGGCGACCTTGGGCGGCTGGTTGGTCAGTTCTACCGGGCGGTCGATTATTTCATGTGTTTTGCTTGCTATGGATACAAGTCTGACATGGGAACCAGGGAATAAAAGAGTCCCTATTGGAAATTGGCTTCCTTTACGAGAAGTTGAGCCGCCAGGTGTCTTAATTACAGAAGCCGAATGGTGGCTTCGTCCGCATCTCGCCTTTGAATATGTAGCCAGGTCACCCAAGGATAAACCGACGTTGATTGTGGCAGTTGCACAATGGGGA
>JAXHUT010000408.1:0-3404 GCA_034189405.1 Chloroflexota bacterium | reverse complement strand
CAGCAGTCCTTTGCAGGATCTACGAAGCTGCGCGCCTGTAGTGGATTGCAGTATAGCAAAATTTACTTCTAAGGTCGAACAGATTGATTTGAGAGTGTTGAAAAACAAATAGCTGTCTTTTTGGGAAATATTTCTGATGATGATATCGCGAATAGCTTCGGAATTAAAGCAAGTCTTATCCCTCATCAAAGGCTGTCCCAAAAGCTAAACGGCGACTTTTGGGACAGCCTCAGCTTCCCCCTACACCTGAAGGTGTTCCGCTTCGCCTCATGGGAAGGCCTTTCAGATCAATTTTCAGCAGTCTTTTATTTAAAAAATTGACTTGAAGTTTTCAAACCAATTAATCATCGCAACTCAATTTCTTTAGGTCAAAGGCGCCTTACTTCATACCCAACTTAAACGTCAGACCAAAAAGATTCCAACGCTTTGAAAGTTTTTTCAGGCTGCTCCCAATGGGGTAAGCCCTTTGTTGGGGAGATGCGTTCAGCGTGCCAATTTTCTTTTTCTTTAAGAAGCGATGGCAGCATGTCAAAACGAGTATAAGGATCGCGATCATAAATCACCAACACCGGGAGGTCCAGCGCCTCATAAACCGTTTCACGCACGGCATGGGTAAACAATTTGCCGCTCAAGAAATAGGTCGGGGCATATTGTGCGCCGGGCTGATGGGCTGTATGATAGGCATAATCCACGAAGCGCTCCGGTACCAACCCTTCAAAACTCTTGTTGAGGAAGAATTGGATGCTTGGTCGGCTGGCAACCAGGTCGTAAAAAGGGTGATTCCATAGCGGCACAGCCAGACCTGCATATAGGGTGTTCTTTGCACCGCGCTTTTCCGCTCGTTGGGACAGCTTATTTGTCTTGGGCTGATCAAACCCGGTCGGAGAGATCATCACGATCGATTTGAAGCGGTCGGGGTTTTCCTGGGCAGCAAGGGCAGCAAATTCAGCAGACAGGGACAACGTCACCACATCCGCAGGTTCACCAATGACTTCTTCTAAGAAATCAAGAATGGCTTGTTGATAGAGCTCCGGCGAATAAAGCCGGTCCGAGCGATCAGAGAAACCGAACCCCGGAAGGTCCAGCGCAAACACGGGACGTTCACCCCTGAAACGTTCAAAAATGGGCTTCATTTCAAAGGCGCTTGGCGCGGCATTGATACTATGCAGCAGCACCAGGGGCACGCCCTTGGCACTGCGATCGGCATAATAGCTGAGTTGTCCAGCATGCTCCGATTGAAAATCTTCGCGATCAGCTTCAATGGCGTTGACAAGTTCGGCATCGTGGCGAATGTATTTTCGGCTGTAAATGATCCAGCCAGCGGCGGCAGCAGCTGCGCTTGTCAGCAAACCGCCAAGTCCCCAAGCAAAGCCTTTGATATTTTTTTTAGATGTCTTGCTCATGATCAACCTCCCGGATAAAGGATGGATTTAGGTCCTTTGATTAAAACCACATATTGACGATGTCTTATTTTACCTCGCTGCGCCGGTTTAATAAAAGGTGTTCGCTTCGTGCTTCAAAAAGTCACTTTGTACTACCTCTGCACCCATATAAAAGATTCGATCGCATCATCAATTATCGCCAATCTTTCGACAGGCGTCGACTCCTAACCAAATAGTCGAATTGACCAACCCCGTATAGGAAGACACGTGACAAATCTACAAAGAAATCAGTCATAGAGTACGGTGCGCTCCTGCGCTACGAGTTATCAACTATGGAGCTTGTGCCTAATACCCAATACCTAATAACTGATCCCTGATTACAAAAATCGGCGGGATGACCCCACGTCGTACCTCCTCAGCACCTGAAGGTGTTCCTCTGCGCTCCAGCCAGGCGAACACATCCCGCCCTACAGAGGAAATCAGTCATAGTCATAGGGTGCGTGCGGAACCTGCCCTACCAACTACGAGCTACCAGCTACGAGCTACCAGCTACGAGCTACCAGCTACTAGCTACGAGCTACCAGCTATCAGCTACGAACTACCAGCTACGAGCTAATAAGGCTGTTATTCATTTTTCAACACCCTTAATACATTCGTTGACATTATTTTACTTACCTAACGACTGCCATAATTTATGGGCAAAATCCATCCTTGTCAGGATCACGGGTGGATGATAATATTAAGTCGGAAGTGTCGGATTAAACTGTCTCTAAAAACCAAAAAGGAGCCTTTTATGTCTCATATGTTTATCCCCGGTCCAGTTGATGTGGACCAAGATGTACTTGAAGCCCAGGCTAAACCGATGATACCGCACCGCTCAGCGGAATTTGACAAAATCTTTCGCGGGACGGAAGCCAAGCTAAAGAAAGTCTTTCATACAAAAAACCGTGTTTTTCAACCCCCTGCCACAGGTACCGGCATGCAGGAAGCTGGCATTCGCAACCTTGTTCAAAAAAACGTGCTTTCGTGCGTCAATGGTGCCTTTAGCGAGCGCTGGTACCAGGTTGCTGTTACAAATGGCAAACAAGCCGATCGACTGGAAGGTGAATGGGGAGATATCATCACCCCTGAGGAGCTAGCGGATGCACTCAAAGCAAAATCCTACGAAGCTGTCACCATCGTACACAATGAGACCTCCACTGGCGTTGAAAACCCCCTAAAAGAACTTGCAGCCGTGGTTCATGACGTCAGCCCAGATACCCTCATCCTGGTGGATGCTGTTTCATCCATGGGGGGTGTGAAAATTGAAACCGACTCCTGGGGCGTTGACTTTATCTTCACATCCTCACAAAAATGCTTTGCCATACCCCCTGGTATGTCCTTTGCCGCGGTGTCTGATCGCTGTCTTGAAAGAGCAGAAGAGGTAGAAAATAGAGGCTGGTACTTCGATCTTCTGCGCCTTGAAAAACACCGCATCAAAAACTCCACACCCATGACCCCCTCCATGTCATTGATCTGGGCGCTGGATGTGCAGCTGGATAAGATGCTTGCTGAAGGCCTTGATAACCGATATGCACGGCATCAAGCGATGGCAGAGCGCGTTCAAACCTGGGCAGTCGAACATGGTATGGAACCCCTTGCACCCCAGGGCTACCGATCAAAAACCGTCTCGACAATTAAGAACCTGCGAGGTGTGGATATCCCAGCCCTCAATACCTTCCTGCTCACAAAAGGCATGCGACTCTCCAATGGGTATGGAGATCTTAAGAACAAGACTTTCCGTATTGCTCATATGGGCGAAACCAAAATGCACCACATTGACGAATTACTGGAAGCCTTTGAAAGCTTCCTGGAGAAAATGTAAGTTTTAAACTTCTCAGACCCTATTGCCCGGTCAGGGTGTCGTGTGACCGGGCATCTCTTTTTAAAAATATCATCAAAGCACAGGTGACCTATGACTGAGATCCTTCAAATTAAGATGAACAAACTAGTATATGGCAGCGATTGCCTGGGCAGGCTTCC
>JAXHUT010000407.1:0-2219 GCA_034189405.1 Chloroflexota bacterium | reverse complement strand
TCACGGTTTGGAGCATCAGGTAATGAAAAGGCTTTGCGCTAAGGCTTTACACCATACCCATGCAATTGTAAACAATTTGGGTAAAGAAACCAATGAGAAAATAAATAGGACTTGTGTCCAATCAAAATTCTCAATCGTTATGATTTTGCTTAATTTATTTGGACTGCAGTGAAGTTGATTTGAATAATGATATTTTAAGAATGTTGTTAGTTAATGATAAAAATTTAATGTGAATTATTATTACGAAATTCATGATGGAACTCATACCTATAAAAGCTAATGCACTGATATAATTTGTCTGACAATTAAATTTAAATGGAGGAAGACATAAATACAAAAGCCCCAATCACATGGATATCAAATCCCCGTGCAGGAAAAATCTCGAAAAGCCAGGCAGTTACAGAGCTTTTCCCGAAGAATATTTTTAGGGAGACACGCTCATTTCACAGCCGCATACCTGGATATAAGATCAGCCCGCTTAAAGCCCTTCCCAGGTTGGCAGCAATGCTTAGCCTGAGCGGCATATGGGTTAAGGATGAGTCCTCTCGTCTCACTTTGAATTCCTTTAAAGTATTGGGCGGTTCTTACGCCATATATCGTTATATTTTAGAGGTATTAGGAGATGAATCCATTGACATCTTCTCGGAGCAGTGTTCTCATCTGGTGCGCGAGAAGCTGGGGGATATGACATTTGCTGCAGCTACTGACGGCAATCATGGACGGGGCGTTGCCTGGTCGGCATCAAGACTGGGTTTTAAATCGGTAATTTACGTCCATGAAAACACATCCTCAGCGCGCATCAAATCCATTGAAAGCAACGGTGCAAAGGTTGTTGTCATCAAAGGCACGTATGATGATGCCGTTGAACAAGTGAAGGTGGATGCGCAAAAGAACGGTTGGCAGGTCATTTCTGATACCTCATGGCCGGGATATACAGACATTCCGAAATGGGTGATGCAGGGTTATACAACCATGTTCACTGAAACACAGGAGCAGCTTGCTGCCCAGGGCATGATCAAACCCAGTCATATATTTGTCCAGGCAGGTGTCGGTTCGTTGGCTGCTGCGACTCTTGGATTCTATGCGCAAATATTTGGACCTGAACGGCCGCGTTCTGTGATCGTTGAACCGGATAAAGCTGCCTGTTTGTATTTGTCTGCTGAGATAGGTGATGGGGAACCTCACAGTTTTGTCGGTGAGTTGGACACGATCATGGCAGGCCTTGCCTGTGGTGATCCTAACCCCCAGGCATGGAAGGTGTTGTGGGATATCGCTGATGTATTTGTTAAATGCCCTGATTACGTTGCTGCCAAGGGGATGCGTGTTTATGGTGTGCCCCTGGCAGGTGATCCCTTTGTTGTCTCGGGGGAGTCTGGTGCTGCCACCCTGGGTGCTTTGATGTTTATCATGCAGCGTCCAGAATACGAACCATTGAGAAAGCTGCTCAACCTAGGTCGTGATTCAGAGGTGCTGCTGATCAATTCAGAAGGCAATACTGCCCCGAATGATTTTCGTAAAGTGGTCTGGTTGGGAAGGCATCCTGTGCCGGATGAATACCAGGGCATTGAATAAATGATTGAGTTGTTTCTTAACAAAAGATGATCAATAGCAAGAGGCTTCCGTTTTATGTGAACGGCAGCCTCTTTATTTTAGTGGATTTTTCTCTGTGATTATCAAACTCTAGGCTGAACAGAAAGATTGTCAGCGTTAGGAAATGTTAATAGCCATTTCTGTTATTTTTTTAGAATCCGGTTAATATCGAGCCCAGAGCTAAAAGAACCCAGGCAACAACCACTAATAAGAAGCTGATACCGGAAAGAAATGGAATCTCGACAACTGCAGCCAGGACGCCAAGAACACCAAGAACGAGGGAAATGTAAAAAACGATTTTTGTTGGGGCATTAGGTTTCATTATTTCTCCTTTTTAAATAAAAATTCGATTTTGATTTCAGCATATTTGAAAAGTTTTTTCTTATTCAGAAAGTGCACGCTAAATGAATCTGGATTTAGCAGTGGGGGTTTACGTTATCCCAAACACCTGGCAATGATTATTCCTTGATTGATTGGGTGATCAATCCGCCAATAGCGGTTAATGCACCGCCGCCGATGCCGCCGCCGATAAGGTTGCCCAGGACGTTAACGATATCGACGCCGGTACCTTCTAACCCCGGGATCAGCCCGGCCAATTGACCGCCTGCAAAGCCGCCAACAAGCCCAAG
>JAXHUT010000406.1:0-2338 GCA_034189405.1 Chloroflexota bacterium | reverse complement strand
AAAGCGTTCACACAATCCACCTGGCGCCTTGTACGGCTGGGGGTCTTACTGACCCTGCTGATCTTTTTTACAGCGGGTTCGATCGTGCCCCCTTCCGGTTTGGAAAGCCAGGCATACGCCTACACCCGCCATATCGAGTTTGACTACGGCGCGTGGACCCTGGATGCCATTGCGGCTAAATTCTCCAGTTGGGCGCTGAGCCTGAACCGCTTCCTCCCCGGTGAAACCCAGTCGC
The DNA here is from genome assembly GCA_034189405.1 of Chloroflexota bacterium. GTDB lineage: Bacteria > Chloroflexota > Anaerolineae > Anaerolineales > Anaerolineaceae > Brevifilum. The sequence continues at coordinate 2,103 of JAXHUT010000406.1, read as the reverse complement.
AATTTGTGCTGGACTATCTCTCACAGGTCAGCCTTGTCAACACGCTGCAATCCGAGCTTTTGCTGATTTATGCAGACCCCGAAATTGATAATCCGCACACAGCATCCAAAGACATCCAGGTGCAGTTGGAACAAGCGCAGAAAAAACTATCCTCCATGGCACCGACCGCCGAATCCATCCTGCAAAACCAGTTGATGACCGTCATCAACGAAGCAGGCCTGGGCGTGCTCGGGCAGGTCTTTCCTCCTTCACTTTATCAATTCAGCGACACACCGCAATCCCTGGTCATCTCCCCTCGAGAACAGATCACCCAGGTTCTGGATATTTCACTTCTTCCTGTCCTGGATGCCGATGATATGGACGCCCTTGAAACCCGTGTCTTCCAGGAATTGAACCATGCCGCCCTGGTTGTGCCCATCGGCGGCGTCGGAACCTACCCGACAATGGTTATGCAAACGGCTGACATCGTCTGGCTTACGGAAGTGATCGCCCATGAATGGGTCCACAATTACCTGACATTGCGCCCCCTGGGTATCAATTACTACACAACCCCTGAGCTACGCACAATTAATGAGACCACCGCGTCCTTAGCGGGCAAAGAATTGGGGAAATTAATCCTGCAAAAATACTATCCCGAACACTTGCCACCCGAAGAGGACCTGCCTCTAAATAAGGCTGCCGCTTCTACTGCTGCACTTGAAATGGCGCCAGATGCCTTTGACTTCAACGCAGAGATGCGAAAAACGCGCGTCGAAGTGGATCGGCTGTTAGAACAAGGGGAAATCAAACAGGCAGAAGAATATATGGAGGTAAGACGCCAATTTTTTTGGGAGAACGGTTACTTAATTCGGAAACTCAACCAGGCTTATTTTGCTTTTTACGGCGCCTATAATGACGCACCCGGCGGGGGTGCTGCCGGCGAAGACCCGGTTGGGCCTGCCGTCCAGGCTTTCAGAACAAAGTTTACCCATTTAGCGGACTTTTTACGCGCGATCTCCTGGGTCAATTCATACGATGACCTATTGCAGTTGTTAAAAGGCTAATTATTCTTCCCAATCCGGACCGCCACCATCGCCAAGGTCTGCCAATTCGGGCATTTCTTTTTCAATCTGCGCCGGATCCTGCCCTTTTTCCAGCCGGGAGATCACCTCATCAAACTCAGGCCCAACATCCTCCCCCAACTCAGATTGCATCTGCCGCATTAACCTTCCCATGGCTTTTGGATCATCCTCAATACCTTCCAAACTTGACGGGTCCACCAAGTTTTCCATGCGGCTTTCTTCCGATTTTGCAATCCGAATTCTCCCAATTCGTCGCCTCACTTTATCCCCACCACACTTAGGGCAATGCACCTCAGCTTGGTCATATTCTGAATAGCTTAAAAAGACCGCAAATCGCTCATGACATTCTTCACAATGATATTCGTAAGTTGGCATTGGCATTTCTCCGATTCGTAACTTAAAATACATTATAATCAAAGACTGGTACACCTTCGATCAAAATACAAAATCAGTATTGATACTGAAAATCCACATTCTTAAGGTAATATAACAGAATCATCTATGAATAATATTAAAATCGACTTTGAATTAACACAACCCGAGCACACCCCCCTGTTGATCGTCATTTCCGGACCTTCCGGCATCGGGAAGGATACGGTCGTCGAGGGTATGAAGGATCGAAATCTTCCCTTCCATTTTGTGATCACCGCCACCAGCCGTCCGCCGAGAGGTTATGAAGTTGACGGTGCGGATTACTTTTTTTACAGCAAAGATACTTTTGAAAAAATGATCGAAAAAGGCGAATTCCTGGAGCATGCCTGGGTCTACTCAGCTTATAAAGGCGTCCCAAAATCACAGGTTCGCGAAGCCATGGCTTGTGGCGAAGATGTTGTCATGCGTCTAGACGTGCAGGGCGCTGAGACCGTCCACAACCTTTGCCCTGATGCAATCCTGATCTTTCTGACAGCGAAAAGCAAAGCTGAATGGCTGCAGCGACTAAGAGAACGACGGAGTGAATCGGATCAGGAGTTAAAATTAAGGATTGAAACAGCAAAAAAAGAATTTGATACCCTGGATATTTTTGATTATATCGTCGTCAATG
>JAXHUT010000405.1:0-2047 GCA_034189405.1 Chloroflexota bacterium | reverse complement strand
GATCATTTTTATGCTAAAATTCATCTTGAGCCTCCTGTTACGTAGATAGTGGTGTCCCATTTATACTAACAGGTTGGCTCTTTTCTTTCAGCATTTTTCCAACAGACTTTTAGCGCACCCTTTTTAAGAAAGGAACCGGAGATGGATCATAAATTATTGATTCGTATCGAAGATGCGGCTTTGAATGCCTGGCCGGCACGCCGCCAGATGATTTTGGACGGGTGGCTGCTGCGTTTTGCCGAGGGGTACACCAAGCGATCAAATTCTGTCAATGTACGTTTTGATTCCAGGCTGCCGCTGGCGGAAAAGATCCGCATCTGTGAGCTGGCTCATGCACGGGCTGGTTTGCCGGTGGTATTTCGACTGCCGGACCCCTTCACCTCCCAGGTGGTCATCCAGGCTTTGGATCAAGCGGGATACCAGGTTTTTGACCCGACCTATGTGTTGGGTCAGTCGATAGCTGAACGGGTGGCTGTCCCGGAGGGTGTTCAAATGCGTGAGATGCGCCCGGAGGCGTGGATCGCATCCCGTGCTGATTTAACCGGTACATCTGTGGATGATTGGGATGTGCATCGGGAAATTCTTGATCTGATCCTGCCTGAGAAGGTTTTATTGGGCTTATTTGTGGAGGGTCAGCCCGTCGCCTGTGGGATGGGTGTGGTGGAAGGGGATTTGCTGGGGTATTTCAGCGTTTATGTTGGGAAAGATTTTAGAAGGCGGGGCTATGGACAGATGACCATGTGGGCTTTGAGGAATTGGGGGTTGGATCGAGGCGCGCATTATGGCTATTTGCAGGTTGATGGTGACAACCAGCCGGCATTGAATATGTATCAGAAGATGGGGTTTGAGACTTGTTATCGATACGTGTATAGTAAGAAAAAAGGGAACGGTGAATAGTAATTGGTGAATAGGTACGGCACACCGGATGTAATTAGGATGTGTTCCCAACATGCTTTCGGCTGCCATCTTGGTGGAATAATTCTGATTTCCTGGTAACTACTCAGCTTTATTAATGACTTGGCAAAGAGTAAAAATCAATATCCTGGTGTGATATTTCGGATGCGCTCAAATGCCATTCATTGAGCCTGAGGTGTAGGAAAGAGGAACCTGCCCACATAACAACTTAGCCGGAATAGTGAAGACGACAATGATTATTAGTAGAAAAGGATTTTCTTTGTGACCTTCGTGTCCTTTGTGGTTAAGTTTTTCCTAATGTCTGAGTAGATGCATTTCCTGTTATCTTTTAAATCATGCAAGGCGATTCGGGACAGGTCACTATTCCCCATTCACCTTTTATCAAACTGGGTAATGTACATATGTGCAAATAGTTTTTGTAGGTTTGATTGGTAGGCGACAATTCACCATTCACCATTCACGTTCACCTACTTCTCAAACTGGGTCTCATACAAATGGGCATATAAGCCGCCATGTGTTAACAATTCTTCATGGGAACCGCGCTCCACAATCCTGCCCTTGTCCATAACCAATATCAAATCCGCTGACAGGATGGTGCTCAGGCGGTGGGCGATCACGATGCTGGTACGGTTTGCATATAGCCGCTCGAGGGCTTCCTGGATCAGGGCTTCGGATTCGCTGTCAAGATGACTGGTGGCTTCGTCTAATATCATGATTTGGGGATCTTTGAGGAGTACTCGCGCCAATGCCAGGCGTTGTTTCTCGCCACCGCTCAGGCGATAGCCGCGTTCGCCTACAATGGTGTTATATCCATCCGGAAGTTCCGAAATAAATTGATGGATGTTGGCAGCTTTTGCAGCGTTAACAACATCCTCATCGGTCGCATCAGGGTTCGCGTAGCGTAGATTCGCCTGGATGGTATCATGGAATAAGTAAGTTTCCTGTGTGACCATCCCAATGGCATGCGCAAGGTCTTTTAACCGTAGGTCCCGCAAATCATGTCCGTCCAGATAGATGGTGCCTTCCGTGGGATCGTATAAACGGGGGATCAGGTAGGTTAGGGTGGTTTTTCCAGCGCCGCTTGGCCCTACCAGGGCGACCAGGTCACCCGGATTTGCATTGAAAGTGATAT
>JAXHUT010000404.1:0-4210 GCA_034189405.1 Chloroflexota bacterium | reverse complement strand
TGCAGCCTGCCAGGTTAGGAAGCCAAAGACGAGAAATAATCCACATAAGCCAACCATCGCATTGGTAAATCGTCCAAAACCTTTTATTAATTGGAATAGACTGATGGCAAGGGCAAATACCGCCAAAAGGATCAACGTCAGCCTTGTGGGAAGGATCCAGTCACCTGCTTTACCGATGTCAATACCGCCTGGCGTCATTACAAATGTCGTCCTTGCAGCTGCTGACACCGTCCGTACAAAGACTAAGAAAATGAAAGCGCTGATGATGAATTCTAAAATTCCCATAACCAGTTTCCTGGTCGGTGAGACTTCATAAATTTGTTCGTGTTGGATTGCTTGTGTCGAGGTAGACATTATTGACCTCCTCCCCAGCCGCTTACAAATACCGTTGTTTCTTCCTCTGCAGGTTCCTTTAAGCGATAAATTGTCCTTATGATTGCCGGTGCAGCAACAAGCATCAATATAATCGCCTGTATAACGTCGACAATATCGATGGGAATCCTTGAAACGACCATCATACGCGTTGCACCATTTCTCAGTGTTCCAAACAGTATTGAGGCAAGAACAACACCAAGCGGATGGTTGTTACCGATCAATGCAAGGGCGATGCTGTCAAAACCATAGCCTGATGACAGCCCAAGCGCCATGCTTCGGTTGACGGCTAAAATTTGTACTGCGCCAGCCAGCCCCGCCAATGCGCCTGAGAGTGCCATCGCGATCATGGTTGTTTTTGCCACACTTAACCCCGCATATTTGGCTGCACGAGGGTTGGTGCCAACGATGCGCATATTCAAGCCCCATTTGGTTTTAAAGAGCAGCCACCAGACAAACCAGGCAAATGCCAGCGCAAAAAAGAATCCCAGGTGAAAGCGTATTGGAGATGGGAAAAATTGAGGAATTTGTGCGCTCTCTTCAATGATCGGGCTGATCGGCATGCCGCCTGAGTCGGGTCGTGTCATTGGCCCGGAGAGCAGCCACTCTGTTAGACGAAAAGCGATGTAGTTCATCATGATGGTGTTGATCACTTCGTGCCCGCCTGTGGTTGCCTTAAGGAAACCAGGGATAAACCCCCACAAGGCGCCGCCCAATCCGCCCGCAATAAAAGCAAGGGGCATGTGGATGTAAACGGGCAATCCTTTCACCGCATAACCCACAAAGGTTGCACAGGCTGCCCCGATGAAAAGCTGTCCCTCAACCCCGATATTGAATAATCCCGCCCTAAATGCCAAAGCCACGGCAAGACCAGCAAAGATGTAGGGCGTTGCCTGTACCAAGCTTTCCAGGAAGGGGTTGAAGGCTCTGTAAATTTGGTCTTTGTCTCCCGAAAACAACGCATTGACAACCCGCACCGGGTCACCGATGGAACCGTTAAAAAGCGCTGCATAGGCATTGCCAATTTCTGAAAAAGCGGTGGTGATGCCGCGCCCAACTGATTCGCCAAAACCAGCATATACGGCTGTGCTGGTGGCAGCGATTAAAAATGCGCCAATAATTAAGCCCGACAGGATTGCCAACAGGGGAATTGAAATCACGCGCCAAACCGAACGCTTTTGGGCTGGTGACTCCTGATCGGGTTTGTTTAACTCTTCGATAAAGACCTGACCCGCGTTCTTTTTTTCTTCTGGTTTTTTATCCAAAGATACACCTCCTTATTGCGCTGGTTCCACAACGTGCTGCTCGCCTTCGGCAAATGCTTCCTCCGGCAGGATACCTGCCATCATCAAGCCAACTTGTTCCTTTGTAATGCCTTCGTTGGGCATATCAGCGATGATTCGACCCCGATACATGACGATGATACGGTCGGAGAGTTCCATAATCTCATCAAGCTCAGGGGAAACAAGCAAAACTGCGCAGCCCTGATCCCTCTTTTGCACAATACGTTTGTGGATGTATTCAATTGAGCCGACATCAAGCCCGCGTGTCGGTTGGGAAGCAACCAAAAAATCTATGGGTCGGGATAACTCTCGGGCAATAATCACTTTTTGCTGATTACCGCCAGAAAGGGAGCTGACGGGCGTCAATGCGTTTGGTGTACGGATATCAAAGTCCGAAATTAAATGCTCAGCATGATCCAAAATCGTTTTGTATTGTAAAATGACACCCTTTGTAAAAGGTTCTTTGTAATAGGTGCAGAGTACCAGGTTTTCAGCCACCGGGAAAGGCAGCACGAGACCATCGGCTTGCCTGTCTTCAGGGACATGCGCGGAGCCAATTTCCGTAATTTGACGGGGGGAAGCCTTTGTGATGTCCTGGTTCAGCAAAGTAATTTCTCCCTCTGCTGATTTTCTCAACCCTGTAATTGCCTCAACCAGTTCTGTCTGACCGTTGCCCTGGACGCCGGCAATACCCACAATTTCACCGGTATGAACCTCCAAAGAGACGTGGTCCACAACAATATTTTGAAATTTGTCTGCAACGATTAGATTTTTTACTGAGAAAACAAGCTGACCGGGTTCTTTATCAGTTTTTTCAACTTCAAGAGTGACTTCTCGCCCGACCATCATTGCAGCGAGGGAATTTTTATCAGCCTGATCGGGTGTGGTTTCGCCAACAACGGCACCCCGTCGAAGTACCATGATACGGTCTGCAATTTCTAAAACCTCTCGCAGCTTATGCGTGATAAAAATGATGGAATTACCTTGATCCGAGAGGGATCGCATGATTGAAAAAAGCTCGTCCGCTTCTTGCGGTGTCAGGACAGCAGTGGGTTCATCAAAAATGAGAATTTCAGCATCACGATAAAGAAGTTTGATAATTTCAACGCGTTGTTGAACACCTACCGGCAGGTCCTTGATGTAGTCATTTGGTGAAACCTGAAGATTGTACTTTTCGGAAATGTCCATAATTCTTTTAGCTGCTTTTTTTCGATCCAGAAAACCACCATATTTTACAGTTTCCTCACCAAGCATGACATTTTCTGTCACTGTGAAAACGGGTACAAGCATAAAGTGTTGGTGGACCATACCTATGCCAGCCTTAATTGCATCCGTTGGGGAATTGATGATGACCTTTTCACCCCCAATTAAAATTTCGCCTTCATCAGGCTGATAAAGTCCGTATAAAACATTCATCAAGGTTGTCTTGCCAGCGCCATTCTCACCCAACAATGCCAGGATCTCTCCCTTATGCAGGTCCAGATCAATGTGGTCATTGGCAAGAACACCGGGAAATCTTTTCGTGATTCCTTTTAACTGAAGAATAGGAGTCATTTTATCCCCGTTTCTAATTTATTAAGATGGGTATAAGTCCGTTTATAAAAAATTCGGGTTGGAGGTCTCTCCAACCCGAATTTTAGAATTCTCATTGTCAGTCTAAAACAATGGTGCCGGCAATGATGTCTGCTTGCAGCTGATCAAGTTCAGCCTGTAATTCGGCTGAAACGAGATCTGCATTGTCGTGGAATGGTGCAAGGGCGACACCTTCATTTTCGAGGGTGCCAACAATGGTACCACCTTCAAAGCTGTCGTTGACGACACTTTCAATGACCTGGAATGTGGTCGCGTCCATCAATTTCATGACCGATGTCAGGATGACATCCGCATATTCCGGGCTGGTTAAGAACCAGTCTGAGTCAACACCGATCACGTAGGCATTGCCACGTTCCTGAATGGCAGCAGCTGCACCTAAGCCAACAGGGCCGGCAACGGGCATGATGATGTCCGCACCTTCGTCCATCAAGGATACAGCCAACTCACGACCTTTTTGCTGGTCATCAAAGTCCATGCTGAATAAGCCAGCATCTGGGTTGTCTAAATCCCAGCCGAGAACTTCTACGTTGGTGCCTTTAACCTCGTTGTATTTTGCGACGCCCTTGGCGAAGCCATCCATAAAGATGGTGACTGTGGGGATCGGAAGACCGCCAAAGGTGCCAACCTTACCCGTTTGGGTTATTGCTGCAGCAGCGTAACCTGCGAGGTAAGCGGCTTCATCGGTTTCGAAGATCTGTCCCACAACATTGGGAATGGTCTCTTCGTAGGCAAAGTCGACGATGGAGTAGTAGGTATCCGGGTTTGCTGCGGCTGCGGCAGCTGTAGCATCACCGATCAAGAAACCAACGGTGATGATCAGGTCGCATCCTTCTTCCTGGAATGCATTCAGGTTTTTCTCGTAGTCTGCTACTTCCTGGGATTCCAGGTAATTGCTTCGAATGCCTAATTCTTCTTCAGCATCCTTAATACCTTTCCATGCGGTCTGGTTGAATGATTTGTCG
>JAXHUT010000403.1:0-4250 GCA_034189405.1 Chloroflexota bacterium | reverse complement strand
CGTGACCGAAGTAATGAGGATTTCCATGGTCCGGTTTTCTTTTTCTTCTACAACAGCCTGGAGTAAGTACCCGCCGCTTGTCATGACAACAATGAAAAACATAATGCCAGCTACGAATGGTACAAAGATGTTGTACCATTGGTCCTGGCGCATCTCACGTCCCCCATCCAGGGTGGAAATTGTAATCAGGCTCTCGTTCTCAAGCCTTTCCTTAACCTGGGGGTCCAGATTTTGGTAAGAATCAAGGTTTTGTTTGAGGAATTGATCAAATTGTGTCTGTACTTCTGATGCTGGCTCTTCAAGAAAGACCAAATCAGCACGAAAATCCTGTGGATATTCCTCCGGGAGGATGTAGTATGCCTGGATATTTTCAGCATTAAGGTCGGTTTGGGCTTGTTCCTCATCTTGATAGGGGTGAAATTCGATAACCGGCTCAAAAATGCTTGCCTCCCTATCTAAGGGCTGTGGATCTTTCATCGTACCTGAATGATCGATGTATCCCACCGGCGATGTGTCAATTGTGAGCAAACCTATCAACAGTGCTACACCAACCATGAGAATCACGAATAAAGGCAGGCTGAGCAAACTGAAGAGAAACCGTTTCTGAGCGACATGTTTTGTGTATTCAAACTTTATAATTTGCCATACCTTAGCCATTTAGACCTCCCGCTTTTTCTGTGACAACTTTGATAAAGATCTCATTCAAAGGGGGTACAGCAATTTCAAATTCGGTTAATTCAACGCCCGAATTAATCAAGTCCTTTAATATCAAATTGGGTTTGGCGTGCTCTTCGAGGACAAATCGGAAACGGCCGTTCATTTTCTTGATTTCCTGCACACCCCGAATGGTTTGAGGTAATTCTGTGAGCGGCGTCACCAGGATATCCCTGGATGCGAACTTTCCTTGAATTTCTTGTAATGTGCCATAAAGCACTTGATGACCGTGATCAATTAACAGGATGCGATCGCATAATTCTTCCACCTGGTTCATTTGGTGCGTGGACATGACGATCGCTTTGCCTTCATCACGTTTAGATTCGAGTAAGTCCTTGACCATCTCGGTGTTGACCGGATCAAGCGAGGAGAAGGGTTCGTCGATGATTATCAGTTCCGGGTCGTGAACCAGGGTTGTAATTAATTGGGCTTTTTGCTGCATGCCCTTACTGAGTTCTTTGACCTTTTTATCGCGGTATTGGTAAAGATCAAATTGCTCCATGTATGCCTTTAATTTTGGGGCAGCAAGACCTTCATCCATCCCCTTGAGTGCTGCCAGAAAGGTCAGACAGCGTTCCAAAGGAATTTCCTGATAGAGACCGCGTTCTTCTGGCAGGTAACCGATCTGATTCTTTTTCTCATCGGTCATAGACCCGCCTAGAATCTCGATGGTGCCGCTGTCCGGTTCGAAGATATCCAGGATCATTCGAATGGAGGTGGTTTTTCCAGCGCCATTCGGACCTAGCAACCCAAAGATTTCACCGGGTTGGACTTCAAAACTCAAATTATCAACAGCCTTGACTTCACCAAATCTTTTGGAAATATTGATAACTTTAATGACTGACATATTACACCTCTCTTTTTAAAAACTTAATAGCTTATTCTAGTATTATATAAGGGCTGTGTTGAAAGCACCCAAGATTTTCTTGGGTATTAATGGTTATTATAAAAGGTTTCACTGAAAAAGCCCACATCGTGCGGCATCGTGCGGCTTCCCGTTTTTGGAGTGTTTCAGCAATCATTGATCCTTACAGTTCTTATAAAACCCATTCATTTGTTATAAAGCTGGGTAGATGTATAAAGCCAATGCCCTTGTTCTGAATCACGAGTTTAAACTGGGCGTATTTTCATATGTAACGATTTCTGTAAGTGATCAATGGTCATTGAGCTAAGATTGACGCTGTTACAATTTCAACAGCCCTGTCAATATCATCTTTTGTTGTCCCTCGCCCAACGGAGAAGCGGAGGGTGCCCATCGCATAATCAGGGGGCACATTCATCGCTTCCAGGACATGAGAAAGGTCAATCTGATCGGAGTGACAGGCGGCGCCAGCGGACGCAGCGACTTGACCACCGATTTCTGAGAGAAGTGTGTTGGATTCGACCCTATAAAAACCAAGGCTGAGGGTGTTGGGTAAGCGTAATTCGGGATGACCGTTGAGTGCAAAGCTGCCTTCAGGTAGGGCGGCTTGCAGTCCTTTGTGTAAACGATCTCGCATCTTCTGAAAGTGGCTCATATTGCTTTCCAGGTCACGTTTTGCAATGTCACAGGCTTTTCCCAAACCAACGATTTCCAAAACATTTTCTGTCCCCGGTCTTCGGTCCGATTCGTGGTCAGCGCCATACATTAATTTTTCGAGGATAATCCCAGTGCGCATATATAAAGCGCCAATGCCCTTGGGTGCATACAGCTTATGCCCGGCAATGGAAAGCAAGTCCACGCCTAAATTCTGTACGTCGACGGGTATTTTTCCAAACGATTGGGCCGCGTCGGTATGAAAAACAGCACCATGCTTATGGGTAATTTCTGCCAATTCACGGATGGGCTGGATTGTTCCGACTTCATTGTTGGCATGCATGATGCTGACCAGCAGGGTTTCGGGTCTGATTGCCTTCTCCAGGTCTTGAGGATTGACCATGCCAAAATTGTCAACAGGCAGATAGGTGACGGAGAATCCCTGGGTTTCAAGATATCGACACACCTCCAGCACAGCAGGATGTTCAATGGTACTGGTGATGATGTGATGCCCTTTGTCCCTATGTGATCGAACATAGCCGCGAATGGCGGTGTTGTTGCTTTCGGTACCCCCACTTGTGAAGATTATCTCATTAGGCTGACAGTCGATCGATTCAGCCACTTGTTGGCGTGCTTTTTCAATGGCTGATTTTGCTTGAACCCCATAGGGATGGCTGCTGGAAGGATTGCCGAAAAAACCGTACAGGTATGGCGCCATTTCATCAGCCACTTCTTGTGCAATGGGCGTTGTGGCGTTGTAGTCGAGATAAATTGGGTTTGTCTGTTTCATTTTTCTCCTAAATCGCTTGTAGGACGTTTTTATTATACCCACCGGAATCTAAACACCCATCCGGTTTGCTTTCTCCGAATGGGTGTTGTTGTGTTCAAAAATTATAGATCAACTACTCTTTTTCGTAGGGTTCACCATCAGCAGCGGGTGCCTGACCTTTCCCGATGAAACCTGCCAGCACAATCATCGTGATCAGGTAAGGTATCATACCCATAAACTGGGCGGGGATTTTGCTGCCAAGGAGTGACAATTTGGAGCCGATTGCATCCGCAAAACCGAATAATAATCCTGCACCGAGGGATCCAATGGGGGTCCAGTTGCCAAAGATCATCGCGGCCAACCCAATAAATCCTTTACCGGCTGTAATCCCTTCCTCAAACCTTCCAACAGATCCCAGGGTGAAAAATGCACCGCCGATACCAGCCACAACCCCGCTTAATAAAACCGCCATATAACGTATGGGTATCACTTTAATGCCCAGGGTGTCCGCTGCTTTGGGGTGCTCCCCAACGGATCGCAAGCGAAGCCCCCAGCGTGTTGAGAAAAGAGCAACCTGGAGGATGATCAGCAGAATGAACATGAAATATACAAAGATGTTGGTATTGAAGAATATGGGGCCAATAATCGGGATGTGTGCCAAACCTGGCAGCGGAACCCTGGGGAATAACGGCGGTGAGTTCAATGCCTGGTTGGTTTGCAAGAATTTTTGTGATAAAAATGCCGTCATACCCGCAGAGAAGATATTGATAACAGTGCCAGAAATGACTTGATTGACACGATATTTTATGGATAGTATCGCATGGAGTCCTGCCAAAAGGACTGAAGCGAGGACGCCGCCCAATAAGCCAATCCACGCGCTGTTCGTGATGCTCCCAATTAATGCACCCATCATACTTGCAATCAGCATCAAACCTTCAATGGCAATGTTGATCACACCTGCACGTTCCGACAGAAGCCCGGAAAAAGCACCCAGAGTAATGGGAACAGCTAGAAGGACAGCGCTTGTCAGCATTCCTGCCAGGTTTAGCGAGCGGTCTGCAGCCTGCCAGGTCAGGAAACCAAAGACGAGAAATAATCCACATAAGCCAACCATCGCATTGGTAAATCGTCCAAAACCTTTTATTAATTGGAATAGGCTGATGGCAAGGGCAAATACTGCCAAAAAGATCAACGTCAGCCTTGTGGGAAGGATCCAGTCACCTGCTTTACCGATGTCAATACCGCCTGGCG
>JAXHUT010000402.1:0-2382 GCA_034189405.1 Chloroflexota bacterium | reverse complement strand
ATCGAGAACAACTCCCCCTGTTTTACCATCAACGCCGACAATACAACGATAACAGCCGCAACGTTGGGTACGGCAACTTGTGTGCCCACCGGCGGATCAAACGGTATCTCTGTGGCTGCGACATTGACGAACATTACGATTGAAAGATTTGAAATCGATGGCAGTGGCGAATCCACCGGGGATGGGATCAACGTCGGCGGTGGGGCAACCAATTTGATCATCCGTGATATGTTCATTCACGATCTGGATGGCGATGGGGTTGAACTGGCTGACGCACAAAGTGGCTACGCCAGACTCAGAGGTAATCTGTTTATGAACAACGCTGGTTTGGGAGTTAATAACAAGCGTAGTGTTGCGGTTGATGCGAAATATAATGCCTGGGGCGATGTATCCGGCCCTCATGGTGCAAACGGGGATGGGGTCAGCTCTTACGTGTCTTATGATCCCTGGACCCATGTGGATTTGTACCTTGAATCCTCCGGAACGACGAACCCCGATGAGGTTGATAGTCTTGGACAAATCACATATACCGTCTATGCAAATCTCAAAAATGTGACAGGTGCGGAATTCACGCTCAAATATCCAAAACCACATCTAACCTATTTGACTTCTGAAACTTTCGGAACGTTTGATTCGGAAGCTTTGAACGAAGACGATGGTACGTTGACCTTTGTGGCGGGCAATGCCGACAGCGCGGAATCAGGAACCGCAGTTGCCCTCTTCTCGGTGACTTTTGAAGCCGGAGAAACCGCGGGCACCTATCTCCTGGATTTGGATGAGGAGACGGACGTCTTTACCATGGCGTCACCCGATGGATTATCGGAAAATATTTATGCCACGAAATTAGAAGACAGAAATGTGGTCGTCAAGGAAGGAGAAGAAGAAGGATATAAATACTTCTTGCCCCTCATTTTGAATTGATCCGGATGGTGACCGTCAACTTTGACGACGTGGTCAAAAGTTAATACCTCGGCAAATGTTTACGCCGGATGGTTAAATTAATTTAGACGAATTCAACAAGTTTGCAGGCTGGGTCTTCGGACCCAGCCTGACTCCTTTAATGAGTGTGTCACCTGAAAAAACCACCGATTCCCTAAGATGGAAACCCTCACCCTGCCCTCTCCCTTTGGCAATGGTGGAAGACAGAAGACCGGTGAAGAATGCACCGTCTTCGCTCTAAGTACTACGATCCACCCGCTACCAGCTACAAGCCATCAGCTACCAACTAAACCTACCCCCCTAACCCCCCGCAGGCAGGGGGAATTAACTCCCGGTCTCCGGTCCTGGAGCGAAGCGGAACACCTTTAGGTGTAGGAGCGAAGCGGAACACCTTTAGGTGTAGGAGCGAAGCGGAACACCTTTAGGTGTAGGAGCGAAGCGGAACACCTTTAGGTGTAGGAGCGAAGCGGAACGCCCGAAGCAAAGCGGAGGGTGCATCGTCTTCCGTCTCCGGTCTTTATGATTTGATCTTTTCCTTTCAGCTTTCATCTTTGAGCTTCGAAGTCCTGGAGCGAAGCGGAGGGTGCATCGTCTTCCGTCTCCGGTCTTATGCTTTGATCTTTTCCTTTCAGCTTTCATCTTTGAGCTTCGAAGTCCTGGAGCGCAGCGGAACGCCCGAAGCAAGGCGGAGGGTGCATCGTCCCCCGTCGTCGGTCTAAATCCTACGATCTACCAGCTACCAGCTACCCGCTACCAGCTAATAAGTCCTTTACAAACCTCCGTAAATTGGATAAAATAGGTAATAACAGTATTTTCTATCTTTATGGTAGAAAATAAAAAGTAAGGGTTCAATCACCGTTTATAGAAGAGAGAGACTTTCTTATGCAAATTACACGTCAGGCAGATTATGCGCTCCGCGCCATGCTTTACCTGGCTAGGGTGTACGACAAAAAAGAGTTACGCGCTGCCACCAAAGAGATCGCGGAAAATCAGGAAATACCAGCTTCTTTTTTAGCAAAAATTATTTCCCAGCTTTCCATTGCGGGCCTCATTCAAACTTCCCGTGGCGCCAAAGGCGGCGTAAGACTGGCACGCAAGCCGGAAGATATCTCCTTGCTGGAAGTTGTGGAAGCAATTGATGGGCCTATCACCCTCAATGAGTGCGTTGATGATCCATCCGTGTGTGTCTTTGGGGATAATTGTCCTATCCACGAGGTATGGTGCGAAGCAAAAACACAGCTGGTGCGCAAGTTGGAAGAATCAACTTTTGATAAATTGTTGGAAATAGAAAAAGTCAAGGAATAAACCTGCTTGGAAAACAAGTGTTATTCAAGGGTTTTTTATCCAGTCCATTTTGATTTTTCCACGAATTTGATTAACATCCACCGTCATCGGTGGGAATTTATTAACTGAATCCTGCTATTTACAATACTAACTTTTATG